>DMHI01000007.1 GCA_003449515.1 Lysobacteraceae bacterium
CGCTGCAGCAGCACGCCGGCGCCGTCACCGGAAGCGCCATCGGCGGCGATTGCGCCGCGGTGTGCCATGCGCTTCAGCGCATCGAGGGCCAGATCGACATGGCGGCGTTTCGGCACCCCATCCAGCGACGCAATCAGGCCGAAGCCGCAGGCGTCATGTTCGAAGGACGGGTCGTAGAGCCCGCGCGGCGTGTCGCCTCGCTGGTCTGGCTCCAGTGTCGAAGTGACGCACTCGCGCATGCCGTCCGCTCCCCTCGCAGTGATGGCGTCGATGGTTGGCCCCCGACTTCACCACGCGGGTTTAGAGTCAGGACTTCAATCGCGCCAACGGTGCGCCGAACGGTTGCGCGTGCAACCGTCATCGCGGCGGGGTGATGCGCGCCATTCCGCGGATGAAGGTGCCCGCATCCGCAACCTCCAGCGGCCGGCCGTAAAGCCAGCCCTGTGCCTCGTCGCAGCCGGCGGCGCGCAGCCAGCGGTCCTGCTGCGGGGTTTCCACGCCTTCAGCGACGACCTTCTTTCCCAGACCGTGAGCCAGGCCGATGATGGCGCGCAGCAGAACCTCGCCTTCCGCGCTGCCGATCGCCTGCACGAAACGCAGGTCGATCTTCAGCACCTCGGCCGGCAGTTTCTGCAGGTAGGCGAGCGAGGAGTAGCCGGTGCCGAAGTCGTCCAGCGAGAGCCGGACACCGAGGCCGGCGAGCGCCTCAAGCCGTGGCAGGGCCCAGTCGAGATTCTCCATCGCCACCGACTCGGTGATCTCGAGTTCCAATGCCGCTGGCGGCAGCGCATGCCGGCGCAGTTCGGTGGCGATGTACTCGGTGAGTCCGACATCGCCAAGCTGGCGTGCCGACAGATTGACAGCGATCCGGCCCGGATCGAGGCCGTCCATCCGCCACGCGGCGGCCTGGGCGATGGCCTGCGAGATCGTCCAGCGCCCGAGCCTGATGATGTGGCCGGACTCCTCGGCGATTGGAATGAATTCGGCCGGACTGATATCGCCCTGTGCCGATCGCCAGCGCAGCAGGGCCTCGAAACCCAGACTGGTCGCCTGCTGCAGTCCCAGCTTTGGCTGATAGACGAGACGGAACTGGCCGACTTCCAGCGCTCCGTTCAGCCGGTTGGCGATGCTCACCCAGCTCTTGCCTTTCAGCGGCAGCGACGGGTGGTAGGCCACCACGGTGTGGCGGTGCTCGCGCTTCGCTCGCGTGGTGGCCATGTCGGTGGCCTGGAGGATGGCTTCCGGTGTTCGCGCATCGACAGGGAAGCGGCAGAAGCCACCCGACGCGGTCACGTTGAGCCGGAGATCCTGAGAGACCAGCAGCGGATGACTGGTGAGGGCCAACAGCACCTTGATCCGCTCGGCAGCGGCCATGGTATCGGCCAGCAGGATCACGAAGCGATCGCCTTCCGCCCGGGCCAGAAACTCGTCGCCTTGCACGGCGGCGGCGAGGCGCGCTGCGAAGGCCTGGAGCAGGTCGTCGCCGGTGGTATGCCCTAGTGCCTCGTTGAAGCGCGAGAAATGGTCGATGTCGAATTCGAGGCACAGGCCGCCTTCATCGCCGGCAAGCCGACGCCCCAGTTCGCGCACCAGTGCCCAACGGTTTGGAAGGCCGGTGAGCTCATCGTGCGAGGCCAGCCAGTTGATCCGCTGCATCTGCTGCACGCGGACGGTCGAGTCGCGGACGAAGGCCACGGTGCAGGCCTCACCCTCCCAGCGCACCGGCGACAGCGCGATGTCGACAAAGAGGGTGCCGCCATCGATCCGCGCCGCTTTCAGATCGGTCGTGGCGCTCATCGGCCGCGATGGCGCGTTCGGGCGGGCGTCGCCGTGGAGGGCCGGATGGCGATCGCGCAGGGCTTCGGGCATCAACTCCTCGACCCGGCGACCGAGCAAGGTGCCGGCTTCGGCACCAAACAGCCGATCAGCGGCGGGATTGGCGGCCACGATGCCCCCGTTCCCGGTCATCACGACGATGCCATCCGGTGCGCCGTGCACCAGGGCGTCGAGTTGCACCGCCGCATGTTCGCGGCTGCGCTTCTCGTGCAGCAGGTCGCGATACGGCTGGACGATGTGGGCATGCACCACCGCGCGCAACAGCAAGCCGGTGCCGATGACCTTGTAGACGTGGCCCAGCACGTCCGACATCGACGCCGTGGCGATTCCGCCATCGGGCAGTGCCTCGCCGATGGCCAGCACCACCAGGCCGACCGCCACGAGGTCGGCGCGCAACGGTGGTTTGCGCAGGCGGGCCCACCAGATCGCCATGGCCACGAAGACGATACTGACGGCGACGCTCGGGGCATGGGCGGCCGCTCCCGCCCACTGCGCCCGGGCGAGTACGGTCATCGGCATCGCCGCCAACGCCACGCCGATGCCCAGTGCCGTCCCCGCGCCGAGAAGCAGCGCCAGCTTGCGCGTCCAGCGTTCCTCGAAGGTGAGCATCAGCAGCGTGAGCGCGGTCAGTCCGCGCCCCGCCAGCCAGAACGCCTGGGTGTGGCCTTCGTGGAGTCCCGGCAGCCAGACCGGCATTCCCGGAAACACCAGCAGGTGGGCGAGATCGAGCGCGGAGACACCGAGAAAGCCGAGGGCGAGCGATCGCAATGGGCGCGAAGCGGCCGAGCGGTACCAGGCGGACACCGCGATCTGGAAGGCGAAGGCGACGGCGATCGCCTCGAGCAGGGTGTGCCACGCCGTGAAGTGTGGTGCCGGCAGCGAGGTCAGCTCGTGGTGCAGTGTCATTGGAACGAACGCTGCAAGCCCGATCAGCAAGCTCAGGGTGATGCGGGGTGCGCGATGGGGAGTGCTGGCGGCCATGGCGGCGGAACGGGCGAGGATGCCGCCATCCTCCCGGCACTGCGTCGTCGCGCCCATGGGCTCGCAACCGATGCTGCGATGCAGCGAACCCTGATTCAACTGTCAGGCGAACACCTACAGCAGTCCGATGCGTCAGTGGTCGCCCAGCAGGCCCCGTTCGAGGCAGTAGCGGGCGATCGCGGCGGTGTTCTCGAGGCCGGTCTTCTCGATGATCCGGCTGCGGTAGGTGCCAACCGTCTTCACCGACAGGCTCATGGTCTCGGCGATCTCGCCCGCACTGCGGCCAGCCGCGATCAACAGCATCACCCGGTACTCCTGTGGCGACAGCCGATCGTGCGGGGCCTTGGGGGGCTCGGCGCCGGTCAACACCTCGGCCAGCCGCGCTGCCAACGTGCGGCTGATGTAGCGTCCGCCCGCGCGCAGCGCGCTGATGGCCGCGAGCAGCTCGGAGGTCGTGTGCTCCTTCGTCACGTAGCCGGATGCGCCGAGTTGCAGCGCCCGGCTCGCATAGGCCGCCTCGTCGTGCATGCTGAGGATCAGGATCGGCAAGTCGGGAGCGGCGCGATGCATGCGCACCAGTCCTTCCAGGCCGCGTGCGTCGGGGAGGGACAGGTCAAGAAGGACAAGGTCGAAGCGGTCCGTCTTAAGCGCGAGCAGTCCGTGCTCCAGCTTCGGCGATTCGACGATCGTCGCGTCCGGCCATTCCTTCTTCACCAGGCCGGCCACACCGAGGCGCATCAGCGGATGGTCCTCAACCAGCAGCAGGCGCATCCGCATGCCTCCGCGACGGGTTGGGGATATCCGTCGAAACGCGCAGTCCGCCCCACTCGCTGGTGCCCGTCGTCAGCGTCCCGCCGGCCAGATTGGCGCGCTCGCGCATGCTCTGGAAACCGAAAGACTCGACCATGCCGCCTTCGAGAGGGCCGCGACCATCGTCCTCGACGGTGAGGCGGTAGCCGTCGGCCGATTGGCGACCGTCGATCCGGAGGCGCTTGGCGCCCGCGTGCCGGGCGACATTCGTCATCGCCTCGCAGGCGATGCGGTAGAGCTGCGTCACCTGCTCGGTGCTGAGGTGCAGGCCGTCGGTCACGTCCACGCTACAGGCCAGTCCGGTTTCCTCGCTGAAGCGGCGCGCGCGCTGGCTCAGCGCCATGCCGAGCCCGAAGTCGTCGAGCACGGCGGGGCGCAGGTCGCTGGCGATCCGCCGGGCCGTCGTTACTCCCTCGTCAACGAGATCGATCAACAGCGCGCGCTGCATCGGCGAGATCACCGCATCGGACGGTGGCAGCGAAAGCTTCAGCGCAGTGAACAGTTGGCCGAGCTGGTCGTGCACTTCGCGCGCCAGGCGGCGACGCTCGCTCTCCACCGAGCGGTTGAGGTTCACCGCGTGCTGCTCCATCAGCCGATTGGCGCGCTCGAGCTGCGACGTTCGTCGGGCGATACGCGCCTCGAGGTCGGCGTTGGCCGCCTCGAGATCGGCTTCGGCGCGGCTGCGTCGGCCCTGCTCGATGCGCAGCACGAGGATGCCGCCAACAAGGCTCGCCGAGCCGATCAGGGTCGAGATGATGATCCTGAGCCGTGCCTGTTCGGAGACGTCGTGCAGTGCGGCGTCGAGCTGGGCCACATGGGCGTCGAGGTCATCGGTCAGTGCCTTCACGGCGGATCGGAAGGCGGTCATGGCGCGTTGCCCGGCGCCCGAGGCGATGAGCGCAGCGGCCTGGGCCTGACCATCGTCACGGCGGACGGCGATCACCGATGTGGCGATGGCGATCCGGGTCTCGGCCAAGCGGCGTAGCGTCGGGAGATGCGGTTGGATCAGCGTGGTGCGGGCGGAGTACGCCTCCAGTTGATCGAACAGCGCCGGCACACGCGCGACACCGGCGTCGACCGAGGTGAGGAATTCCTCACTCCCTGCGATCACGTAGCCGCGCAGTCCGGTTTCGATGTCCTTGACGGCGGAGAGCAGCTCCACGGCGACCGTGTTCGAGCGCAGTGCACTCGCGCGCTGATCCGCGAGACCGATCAGGTGGTGCAGCCCTACCACCGCCGCCGTGCCCGACAGCAGGAAGAGCCCAAGGCCCGCAAGCAACAGGAGGCTCGGGATGGGAGGTAGGCGTCGCGTCACGGTGGCATCGGCCGCTGTTCTGGCCACCATCATGGCGTGGCTCAGGGGAGCGCGCCAGCGCCGCGGAATGCCGTCGCTGATGGGCCGATCGCCTGCGCCGCCCACAGCGCATACATCGCCCCCGACGGATGCAGCCCATCGTCGGCCCGCATCATCGCCTCGCCGCCGCGCTCGCGGCTCACCGGGGCAGTATCGACGAAGCACGCGCCGCGTTCGCCGGAAATGCGCGCCGCCGCGGCGTTGAAGGCATCGAGCTGCTCGGCGATCTGCGCGCGGTCGCGGCCGGACTGCATGGCGAAGGGCGTGACGCTCCAGTCGGGAATCGCCAGCACGATCACGCGCTCCGGTTTGCCACCGGCGAAGCCCACCGCGCGCTCCAGCAGGCCGGCGAACTGCGCTTCGTACTCCGCCAGGGGCCGCCCGCAGGACTGGTTGTTCACTCCAATCAGCAGCGTGACC
>DMHI01000133.1 GCA_003449515.1 Lysobacteraceae bacterium
AGCATGCCGTTGTGCAGCCACCAGCGCGCAAACGTGCTGCCGCTGGCGCACTGGCTCTGGGCGATCTCGTTCTCGTGGTGCGGGAACTGCAGGTCCACGCCGCCGGCATGGATGTCGATGGTGTCGCCGAAATGCGCATGGCACATCGCCGAGCATTCGATGTGCCAGCCCGGGCGGCCGCGGCCCCAGGGCGAGTCCCAGCCCGGCAGCTCCCGCGTGGAGGGTTTCCACAGCACGAAATCGCCGCCCTCGCGCTTGTACGGGGCCACCTCGACGCGGGCACCGGCCAGCATCTCGTCGGTGCTGCGGCGCGAGAGCGCGCCGTACTGGCTGTACGTCGACACCTGGAACAGCACGTGGCCGTCGGCGGCGTAGGCGTGGCCCTTGGCGATCAGGCGCTCGATCATCGCGATGATGTCGGCGATGTGGTGGGTGGCGTGCGGCTCGAGGTCTGGCCGCTTCACGCCCAGCGCGCCCATGTCCTCGCGGTAGATCGCGGTGAACTTCTCGGTGATCGCGGTGATCGGCACGCCCTGTTCGATGGCCGAGGCGTTGATCTTGTCGTCGACGTCGGTGATGTTCCGGGCGTAGACCACCTGCGGGTAATGCCGGCGCAGCAGGTCGGCCAGCACCCCGAACACCACCGGGCCGCGGGCGTTGCCGATGTGCGCGTAGTTGTAGACCGTGGGCCCGCAGACGTACATCGTCACGCGGTCCGGCAGGGCCGGCGCGAAGGCTTCGACCTGGCGGGACAGGCTGTTGAAAAGACGGATCGCCACGGGGCCTCGGGGCTGGATGAACACGGGCTTGGAGTGTAGCAATCGACCTCCGCCGCTTAACCGAAATCTTAGGCCTTGGTTCAGCCGCTCGGTGCTGGAATCCTTGCGCCAGAGACCTGCCGGAGTGCCCCATGATCCGTTCGATGCGTCGCCCCATCATCCTCGCCCTCGTTCTCGCTGCCGGTGGCGCGTCAGCGCAGCATTACGACGACGGGTTTTCGCGCTACCACGTCTCCGGGCAGGAGAATGTGTCGTACGTGTACGCCCAGGTGACGCGCGTCGATCCGATCTACGAAACCGTTCGCACCCGTGTGCCAGAAGAGCGCTGCTACGGATCGGAAGTGCGTCACGGCGGTGATCCGACCGGGGGCACGGTGATCGGCGCGCTGGTCGGTGCAGCTCTCGGCAACCAGGTCGGCAAAGGCGATGGTCGCGATGCCGCCACGGTGGCCGGTGCGGTTGTGGGCGGCGCTATCGGTCGGAACGTCGACCGCAATGACGGATCGGCGAGTCGCGGCGGCTGCCGCGTGGTCGAGGTGGAGCGCGAGGAGCGTCGGATCGCGTCCTACGACGTCGAATACGTGCACCGGGGCCAGACCTTCATGTCGCGCCTGCCCTACGACCCGGGTGATCGCCTGCGCGTGCGCGTCTCGGTGCAGCCGGTCGACGAAGGCACGGCCTTCCGCTGAGGCTTGCAAGCGCGCCTCCGCTCTGCGACGCTTTCATCCCATGTTTTCCTTCCTGCCCGCCTTCGGCGTCCTGACCTCGGCCTACATGGCCGCCGGGATGACGTCTCGTGCGCGCCGACCGGAATCCCGCCACGTCGCTGGGTAACCGGTTCGTTTCGCTGTTTTGAAACCACCAACGCCCAGCCTTGTGCTGGGCGTTGGCGTTCTGCGTCCTTGGATTTCCTTCCGTGATCCCGTTTCGCCGCTTTCTGGAGCCCCACCGATGAAGCACTTCCTGAACACCCAGGACTGGTCCCGCGCCGAGCTCGACGCCGTGCTCGACGAGGCTGCCGTCCTCAAGGCCTCGAAGTTCGGCCAGCAGATGGCCGGCAAGAGCATCGCCCTGGTGTTCTTCAACCCGTCACTGCGCACGCGCACCAGCTTCGAGATCGGCGCGACGCAGATGGGCGGCCATGCCGTTGTGCTGGCGCCGGGCAAGGACGCGTGGCCGATCGAGTTCGACTTCGGCACCGTGATGGACGGCGAGGCCGAGGAGCACGTCGCCGAGGTGGCGAGGGTGCTGAGCCGCTACGTCGACCTGATCGGCGTGCGCGCCTTCCCGAAGTTCGTCGACTGGTCGGTGGACCGGCAGGACAAGGTACTCGCCGGCTTCGCGAAGTACGCGACGGTGCCGGTGATCAACCTCGAGACCATCACCCACCCCTGCCAGGAGCTGGCCCATGCGCTGGCCTTGCGCGAACGCTTCGGGAAGGATCTGCGCGGCCGCAAGTACGTGCTGACCTGGACCTACCACCCGAAGGCGCTCAATACCGCCGTTGCCAACTCGGCACTGACCATCGCCACGCGCCTCGGCATGGACGTGACCCTGCTGTGCCCGAACGAGCAGTATCTGCTCGACGAGCGCTACATGGGCTGGGCGCAGCAGAACGTGGCCGAGAGCGGCGGCTCGCTGCAGGTCTCGCACGACATCGACGCCGCGTACAAGGACGCCGACGTGGTCTACGCCAAGAGCTGGGGTGCGCTGCCGTTCTTCGGGAACTGGGCCGACGAGAAGCCGATGCGCGACACGCTGAAGCACTTCATCGTCGATGAACGGAAGATGGCGCTCACACGCGATGGCGGCAAAGGCCTGTTCTCGCATTGCCTGCCGCTGCGCCGCAACGTCAAGGCCACCGACGGCGTGATGGACTCGCCCCACTGCATCGCCATCGACGAAGCCGAGAACCGCCTGCACGTGCAGAAGGCCGTGATGGCCCGCTTGCTGCGCGGCTGACGATGACCGCCTCGATGCTGCTGCGCTCCGTCACGGCGCGCTTTCTCTCCGCTCGCGACGCATTGAGCCTGGCCATCCTTTCACCTCACCCTGTCCACTGAGTTCCGAACCATGCCCAAGAAAATCGTCCTCGCCTTCTCCGGCGGCCTCGACACCAGCTTCTGCGTGCCGTACCTGCAGGAACGCGGCTGGGAAGTGCACACCGTGTTCGCCGACACCGGCGGCGTCGACGCCGAGGAGAAGGCGTGGATCGAGGCCCGCGCCCATGAACTGAAGGTGGCCAGCCACGTCACCGTCGACGGTGGCCCGGCCATCTGGGCCGGCTTCGTGAAGCCCTTCGTCTGGGCCGGCGAGCCCTACCAGGGCCAGTACCCGCTGCTGGTGTCCGATCGCTATCTCATCGTCGAGGCGGCGCTGAAGCGCTGCGCCGAACTGGGCACGAAGGCCATCGCGCACGGCTGCACCGGCATGGGCAATGACCAGGTGCGCTTCGACCTCGCGATCAAGGCGCTGGGCGATTACGAGATCGTGGCGCCGATCCGCGAGATCCAGAAGGAGCACAAGGAAGTCCGCGC
>DMHI01000216.1:0-2015 GCA_003449515.1 Lysobacteraceae bacterium
GCGCGCGGCGGCGGCTACGGCGGCTCGACCGGCCCAGCGCCGGGCAACAGCGCCATGGCCGACGCGCTCAAGGCGCTGAAACGCTGATCCGCCGCACCTGCACCGTGCCCACGCGGGCGTCCGCGCCTTCGGTGCCCTTGGGCTCGGTCCAGACCAGCACCGCCTCGTCGTCGACACTGGCCAGACGCGGCATGCCCGTGCCCCGGCCCGGCGGCAGCAGCGTCACCTCCTGGGCGGCCATCGGCGCCAGCGACGGCGAGAGCGTGGCGATCCGCAACGCCTGCGCACCCGCCGGCCCGGCACCGAGCCAGACCGCAAGCCAGCGGCCCGCGGGCCAGGGCGCGAGGTCGGGACGGCCAAGCACCGTGTCGCCGGACTCGAGGATGATCGCCGGATCGGCACCACCAACGAGCGCGCCCCGCACCGACAGCGTGGCGCCGGCCATGGTCGGCCACAGGGCAGCGACGTGGTCGCCGGAAGCCGCCAGCGCCGGCCCGTTGACCGGGCAGGCGGCGATCCGCCAGCCATCGGTGCGCACCACCGCGCCGGGTGTCCAGCGCCCGTCGCGGTAACTCGCCGCGTGGATATCGCGAATCTCGTCCTCGCTGCGATCGCGGTACACCAGCACCGCGTCATCGCCGTGGCGCACGAGATCGGTCGGGCAGCACGAGCACACCCGCGCATCGACCTCCTGCGCGTGCCGCAGCACGAAATCGCGGCCGACTTCGACGGAGCGCAGGCTCATCGGGCCTTCCGCGTGCGCATGGCCGCCACCGGAGGCGCCGTCGCCGGCGGCATGCGCATCGTGCGGACCCTCCGTGGGCGGAGCCAGCGTGTTCCGGCCGTCCAGCCAGGCCAGCAGCATCCGATCCGCGCCCATCGGCACCATCGAGACGAAGCCGTGCTCGGTGGGCGTGCGGTCGTCATGCGGCGTGATCGGCGCGCTCCAGGTACGGCCCTCGTCTTCCGAACGCAGCAGCCGGATGTCGTAGGCGTGGGTCGATGCGCCGCTCTTCTGCAGATACCACGTCCACCAGTCGCCGTTGTCGGCGATGGCGACAGCGGGGAAATCCGCCCAGTTGACGAACCAGTCGCAGCCGCGGGCGACATCGCGCGGCTCGCCAACCTCACCGCCCGCGGGCAGCACGGCCGTGCGCAGCACGGTGCAGCCCTCGGCGTCGCGCTCCTGCCAGCTCAGGACGAAGCGCGCCTTCGCCGGATCGGCGACGACGCTGGGCTGCGCGGCGGGGCGGTCCAGCAGCAGCGGCACGGCAAGCACCGAAAGCGGTGCGTTGGTGGGCCCGGCGGCACCTTTGGCCGGCGCCGATGGGGACGCCGGGGCCTGAGGCTCGCCACAGCCGACGAGGCCCGCCACGAGCACCAGCGCCGCGAGCTCAGAACGCCGCATCGAACGCCACCTCGCCTTCCACACCGACCTGGTAGGCACTGACCCGCCGCTCGAAGAAATTGGTCAGCTCCTGCACGTCCTGCAGGTCCATGAAGGGGAACGGGTTGCGCGCGCCGGTCTTGGCCATCAGGCCGAGCTGCACGCGACGCTGGTCGGCAACAAAGTCGAGGTACTCGCGCATGTCCTTCAGCGACAGCCCGGCCATGCCGCCGGCCAGCACATCCTCGGCGAAAGCCAGCTCCACCGCCACCGCCTCGTCGAGCATGCGATCCACCTCCGCCGCCCACGCGGCATCGCACAGGTCCGGCTCCTCCTCGCGCGTGCTGCGCAGCACTTCCATCGCGAACGCCATATGCGCGCTCTCGTCGCGGAACACCCAGTTGGTGCCGGACGCGAGTCCGTGCAGCAGGCCGCGCGAGCGCAGGTAGTAGACGTAGGCGAAGGCGGCGAAGAAGAACAGCCCCTCGATGCAGGCCGCGAAGCAGGCGAGATTGAGCAGGAAGCGACGGCGGTCGGCGGCGGTCTGCAGGCGATCGAGTGACTGGATCGAGTCGATCCAGCGGAAGCAGAAATCGGCCTTGGCCTTGATGCTGGGAATGTTCTCCAC
>DMHI01000216.1:2418-2938 GCA_003449515.1 Lysobacteraceae bacterium
GTCAGGTAGAACTGCACATGCAGCGCCTCCTCGTAGAGCTGCCGCGACAGGTACATCCGCGCTTCCGGTGCGTTGATGTGCGTGTAGAGGTTCAGCACGAGGTTGTTGGCGACGATCGAGTCGCCGGTGGCGAAGAAGGCCACCAACCGCTGCACGAGGTGGCGTTCCGCAGGGCCCAGCTTCGTTGCAAGGTCCTGCACATCGGGCGCGAAGTCGACCTCCTCCACCGTCCAGGTGTTGCGGATGGCATCGCGGTACATCGCGAAGAACTGCGGGTAGCGCATCGGCCGGAGCGTCAGGTCGAAGCCGGGGGTGAGGAGTTTCGCGGTCATGACGGCGCTCACTGGCAGGCCTCGCAGCTGCCGGGGTTTTCGAGCGAACAAGCGATGGCATCGGCATCGGCATCAGCTCCGCCGGCACGATCGGCAACGCCAGATACCGGCAACGATGCAGCCACAGCGCCCATCGTCACCGTCGTTTTGGCGATCTTCGTGGCCGGCCGCGAGCGCAGGTAGTACGT
>DMHI01000216.1:3349-4038 GCA_003449515.1 Lysobacteraceae bacterium
AGGTTCAGGGAGGCGCTCTGGTCGATGTATGGCCCGCGCGCGGCCTGCAGGTCGATCAACGCGCGCATCGGCAGCTCCCACGCGGTGCGGTACACGCGGCGAAGGGCGTCGGGGATCTCGGCGATGGCGGCGATCGAGCCGTCGGCCTGCTTGATGCGGTCGCGCACGTCCGGCGTCCACAGGCCGAGCCGCTTCAGCTCGTCCACCAGATGGCGATTCACCTGCAGGAAATCGCCGGACAGCGTCTCGCGCTTGAACAGGTTGCTGACCTGCGGCTCGATGCACTCGTAGCAGCCGGCGATCGAGGCGATCGTCGCGGTCGGCGCGATGGCGATCAGCAGCGAGTTGCGCAGGCCGTGCGCGGCGATGCGCTCCTTCAATGCCGCCCAGCGCGGCTCGTCCGTCGGGACGTTCCACAGGTCGAACTGCAGTCGGCCCTGCGCGGCGTGCGTGTCGAGGTACGCCGGGTGCGCGCCTTTCGCCTCGGCCAGTTCGCAGCTCGCCGACAGCGCATGGAAGTAGATCTCGGCGCTGATCCGTGTTGACAGTGCTTTCGCTTCATCGCTGTCGAAGGGCAGGCGCAGCGCGAAGAACACATCCTGCAGGCCCATCAGGCCGAGGCCGACTGGCCGCCACTGCGCGTTCGAGGCCGCGGCTTCGGGGATCGGGTAGAAGTTCAGATCGATGAC
>DMHI01000001.1 GCA_003449515.1 Lysobacteraceae bacterium
AGCCCCAGCGTGCGGATGGCGTCGATCTCCTCGCCCGACTGCATGGCGCCGATCTGCGCGGTGAAGGCGCTGGCGGTCCGTCCGGCCAGCAGCACGGCGGTGAGCAGAACGCCGAACTCGCGCAGGAAGCTGATGCCGATCAGCTCGACCACGAACACCTGCGCACCGAACGCCGCCAGCACCTCCGAGCCTACGAAGGCGACCACCGCGCCGACCAGGAACGACAGCAGCAGCACCAGCGGCACGGCGTCGAGGCCAACCGTCTCCATGTGCGCGATGGTCGCGGTGACGCGCCAGCGCGCCGGCCGTGGCGCGACGCGCAGCGCGGTGAGCAGGGCCTCGCCGCCGAACGCGATCAGGGCGACGATCTCGCGGGCGTTGTCCTCCACCGTGCAGCCGATCCGCGACAGCAGCGCGCGCACGCCGTAGTCCTTGGCGGCTGTCCGTGGCGGGTTCTGGCAGACGCCCTGCACGGCGGCGAACAGCGGGGCGTGGTCGTCGCGCAGCCGCAGGCGATCACCGTCACCGCCCACCCCGGCATTCCGGGCCAGCCGCCACAGCAGCATCGCGCCGCTGGCGTCGAGCCGGGTGATGCCGCGGGCGTCGAGCAGGCGCGCCTCGCGCGTGCCGGCGTCCCCGGCCAGCGACTCGAGGGTGGCCGCGTTCGCCAGCGTCCAGTCGCCCGCCGCCAACCAGCGGCCTGGCGATTCCGGGTCTTCGCGCAGTCGCGGCGTTTCGCTCATCGTTTCCCTCAGGCGGGCAGCAGCATGCAGGCGACGCCGGCCACGGTCAGCGCCCCGCCGGCCCTTGCGCGGCGGCTCAGCGGTTCCTTCAGCCAGACCCAGGCCAGCAGCAGGATGAAAACCGACGAACTCGCGTTGAGGATAGCCGCCACCGATGCCGAGGTGAACTTGCAACCACCCAGCCACAAGGCGCGGTCGGTGTGGAATCGGACCGGTATTGTGTTGGATGCCGGGTCGCGCATGCCATGCTTGCCGCCAATGAGCCTTCCCCCGACGTCCGAACCCGACGCGGCCGCCGCGCCGTCTCCCGCCAGCAGCGCGTTCCGTCAACGCTGCGCTTTCATCGTCGACCTCGCGCGCCGGCTGCATGCCTGCGGCACCTCCACGCCACGGCTCGAGGGCGCGATCCTCGTGGTCTCGAAGCGTCTCGGCGTCCACACCGAGATCTGGTGCAATCCCACCGGCATCATCCTGTCGTTCTCCAGCCCGCAGAAGAGTGACGGCGCCGAGATCACCCGTGTGCTCCGCTTGGCCCCGGGCGACATCAACCTCAAGGCGATGGCGATGGTGGACGACGTGGCCGAGCAGGTGATGTCGGGCCGCATCGATATCGATGCCGGCCTGCGCGCGCTCACCGCACTGGACCGGCCGCCCAGCCGCGAAAAGCTCGCCGTGACCGTGCTCGCCTTCGGTCTCGCCTCGGGATCGGTGGCGGCGTTGTTGCGCACGAGCTGGGCCGATGTGGCCGCCTCGGCCTGCATCGGCCTGCTGATCGGCCTGCTCTGCATCACCGCGGCGAGGCGGCCACGCCTCAACGAGGCCAGCGACGCCATCGCCGCGATGCTGGCCACGCTCACCGCCGCCGCGATCGCGGCCTTCATCACGCCGTTGTCGCTGCAGACCGTGGTGATCGCCTCCTTGATCGTGCTGATGCCGGGCCTGATGCTCACCACCGCCGTGGCCGAGCTTTCCAGCCAGAACTGGGCCTCGGGCACGGCGCGTTTCGCCGGTGCCACCGTCGCCCTGCTCAAGTTGACCTTCGGCACCGTCGTCGCCACCCAGCTCGCCGCCGCGATGGGCTGGCAGCCGCAGTTGATCGGCGCGCCACAGCTCCCGGCGTGGGCGGAGTGGCTGGGCCTGCTGGTGGGGTCAGCGGCCTTCGCCGTGCTGTTCGGTGCGGCGCGGCGTGATTTCCTCGTGGTCATGGCCGGAGCCTGGATCGGCTACGGCCTCACCCGGCTCGGCGGCGAGATTCCGGGGCTTTCCACCGAAACCTTCGCCGGCGGCGTGTTCTTCGCCGGCCTCGGCGTGGCGGTGGTGTCGAACGCCTTCGGACGCCTCTACCGCCGGCCCGGTGCCCTGCTGCGGGTCACCGGCATCATCCTGCTTGTGCCGGGCAGCGTCGGTTTCCGCAGCCTCAGCTCGGTGCTCGAGCGCGATGTGGTGCTTGGCCTCGACACGGCGGTGGCGGTGCTCAGCGCGCTGATCGCACTGGTGGCCGGACTGTTGTTCGGGAACCTGCTGGTGCCGCCGCGGCGGTATCTGTAACCCGCGCCGATCAGAGCGCGAAGTCCTCGCGGTTCCTGCCCTTGGCGATCTCCGCGGTCATCCACTTCGGCAGGATGCCGCGGCCCGACCAGGTCTGGCCGGTATCGGGGTGCCGGTACTTGGCGGCGACCTTGTTGCCCTTGGTCGCCGAGGTGCGGGTTTTACCCGCGGCCTTTTTCGCCTTGCCCGCCGCCGAGGCGGCTACCTTCGGCGCACTGCCGCCGAACACCTCGGTCAGCGACCAGCCGTGCTTCTTGGCCACGGCGGCCAACGCCTTGCGCACGTCGGCGATCGGCGAGCGCTTTGCCAGCGTCTGCTTGCGCTGCTTCGCCTTGGTGATCAGGGCGTCCAGTTCTTTCGGCGACAGGTTATCGACATCGACGGTCATGCGGATTCCTCGTTGGATTCGGAGTAATCGGCGCGGGATAACGCCGGGGTATTCCGATGATAATCCGCGCAGCCTCGCATGAAAACATGGCCCGCTGCCGGCGCCAGTGCCCGGAGTGCGCGGCGCGGCGGTCAGCCTCCGCGGTTCACAGCCCGAGCCGCTCGAACACCTGCTCGCGCGCGAGGTGTTCCGACTCCGGCGCCGAGCGGGCGCGGTATTCGAAGGTGCCGGCGGCCAGCCCGCGCTCGGACACCACCAGCCGGTGCGGCAGGCCGATCAGCTCGATGTCGGCGAACATCTGGCCCGGACGCAGGCCGCGGTCGTCCAGCACCACCTCGACGCCGCGCGCAACGAGGTCGTTGTACATCGCCTCGGCCGCCGCCGTGACCGTGGCGTCGTTCTTCGGATTGATCATGCACACGGCGACGCGCCAGGGCGCCATCGCCTCCGGCCAGCGGATGCCGCTCTCGTCGAAGTTCTGCTCGATGCCGGCAGCCACAATCCGCGACACGCCAATGCCGTAGCAGCCCATGTACATCACCTGCGCCTTGCCTTCGGCATTCAGCACCGTGGCCTTCATCGCCTCGGCGTACTTCTGGCCGAGCTGGAACACATGGCCCACCTCGATGCCGCGGGCCAGCTTGATGGTGCCGTGGCCGCAAGGCGACGGATCGCCCTCGACCACGTTGCGGAGGTCGGCAACGACGGCAGGCTCGGGCAGGTCGCGGCCGAAGTTCACGTCGGCGAGGTGGAAGCCGTCCTCGTTGGCACCGACCACGAAGTCGCCCATTGCGGCAACGCTGCGGTCGGCGACGACGGTGATCGGCTGCTTCGGCGCGACCGGCCCAAGGAAGCCGGGCGAGGCGCCGAGGTGGGCACGGATTTCGTCTTCGGTGGCCAGGCGGTAGTCGGCGAGGCCGGCGATCTTCGAGAGCTTGATCTCGTTAACGGCATGGTCGCCGCGCACGAGGGCCAGCACGAAGCCGGTGCCGCCCAGCACTTTGGCATCGCCGACCACGGCGACCGACTTCACGGTGCGCGTCAGCGGCAGGCCGAGCAGCTCGGCCACGGCCTCGCAGGTCTTCTGCGTCGGCGTGGCGACCTTGCGCATCGCTTCCGCGGCGGCCGGACGCGGCGCGGCCGGGGCGAGGGCCTCGGCCAGCTCGACGTTGGCGGCGTAGTGCGAGGTGTCGGAGAAGGCGATCGCATCCTCGCCCGATTCCGCGAGCACGTGGAACTCGTGCGAGGCCGAGCCGCCGATGGCGCCAGTGTCGGCGTTGACCGCGCGGAACTTCAGGCCCAAGCGCGTGAAGATGCGCGTGTAGGCCTCGTACATGGTCTGGTACTCGCGCGCCATGCACTCGGGCGTGACGTGGAACGAGTAGGCGTCCTTCATCAGGAACTCGCGGGCGCGCATCACGCCGAAGCGCGGGCGGATCTCGTCGCGGAACTTGGTCTGGATCTGGAAGAAGTTCTTCGGCAGCTGCTTGTAGCTGGCCAGTTCCTGGCGCGCGAAGTCGGTGATGACTTCCTCGTGCGTCGGGCCGAAGCAGTACTCCTGCTGCTTGCGATCAACGATCTTCAGCAGCTGGCCGCCGAACTTGGCCCAGCGGCCGGTCTCCTCCCACAGCTCCTTCGGCTGCACGGCCGGCATCAGCACTTCGATCGCGCCGGCGCGCTCCATCTCTTCGCGCACGACGGCCTCGACCTTGCGCAGCGCGCGCAGGCCGAGTGGGGTCCAGGTGTAGAGCCCGGCGCCGAGCTTCTTGATCATCCCCGCGCGCAGCATCAGCTGGTGGCTGATGACTTCGGCATCACTGGGGGTTTCCTTGGTGGTGCAAAGGTGGAACTGCGAAAGGCGCATGCGGGCTCGGGCAGGAAGACGCAAAGCGCGCATTGTAGCCGGCGCGGCGGCAGGGGCCGACGCCGGTGGATCGGTCAGGTGCCGGTGCCGCAGAAGGCCCGGACCGACTGTTCGGCGAGCCGCCGCTGCTGGGCGCGCTGGTCGTCGGTGATGCGCTCCATGGTGCCGTCGCCGTCCTGGTCCATTTCCAGCGGCATGTCGGAGTTCAACTGCTCGAGCGCGAGCCGCGCCCGCTCGCAGGCGCGCTGGTCCTGCGCCCGGGCCGCGGCTTCCGCGCCGCCGCCAGCGGCTTCGGGCGCGGCCGGCCTCTCGGTGCCGACGACGCGGTCGCGCACCCCGAGCACCTCGTAGCGCACGCCGTCGGGCGGGGTCTGGGCGTAGTGGCGCACGCCGTTGCGGTCGATCCACGTGTAGACCAGATCCTCCGCGGACGCCGGCAGGGCGGCGAGGGCTGCGGCGAGGGCGAGGGCAGGCAGGCCGGGAAGGCGACGCATGGGGGAGGCTCCGACGGGACGTGGCCCATGGTAGCGCCAAGCCCGCGGCGGCGGGCTGCACCCGGCGACGAGCGGCTACACTGAGGGGATGGACGATCCGCAGACCCCGACCACGCCGCGACCGCGCAGCCGGCACATCTACCTGCTGCCCAACCTGCTGACGACGGCGAACATGTTCGCCGGCTTCTACGCCATCCTTGCCGCCGCCAACGGCAGCTTCGAGGCGGCCTGCATCGCGGTGATCGTGGCCGGCATCTTCGACGGCCTCGACGGCCGCGTGGCGCGCCTGACCGGCACCACCAGCGAGTTCGGCGTGCAGTACGACTCGTTGTCCGACCTGCTGAGCTTCGGCATCGCCCCGGCGCTGGTGATGTACCACTGGGGGCTGGCGCAGCTGGCGCTCGACGGCGGGGTATGGGGCAAGGTGGGCTGGGCGGCGGCCTTCCTCTACGTGGCCTGCGCGGCGCTGCGGTTGGCACGCTTCAACGTCTCCGCCGGCAGCACCGACAAGCGCTGGTTCATCGGACTGGCCAGCCCGGCCTCGGCAGGTACCATGATCAGCGTGGTCTGGCTGTTCAGCAGTCTCGGCTACAGCGGTGACGAACTGCGCTGGGTGGCGCTGTTCGCCACCGTCACCTGTGCCCTGCTGATGGTGAGTCGCGTGCGCTTCTTCGCCTTCCGGGGATGGCCCGGCGAGCGCGTGCCGTTCTGGTTCATGGTGGTGGTGGTCGCGGTGCTGGTGGCGCTGATGATCGATACGCCGAAGGTGATTTTCGCGGTGGCGGTGGTCTATGTGCTGAGCGGCCCGGTGGGCTGGCTGGTTCAGCGCATCCGGCCAAAGGCAGCGGCGACATGATGTTCTCGCCGCTGCAGCGCCGCGCGCTGGCGGCGATGGGGCTTGATCCCCTGCGGCGACGCGCCGGCCCGCCAGTTGCCGCCGGCGGCCCCGCGCTGGGCGAGCTTGCGCTGCCGTCGCGCATGCGCGGCGGGCTTGATCGCTGGGTGGGTGGCCTCTGGAGCAACTGGCCCGCGCCGCCCGGGCAGCCGGGCGAGGCCGCCTTCAAGCGTGCGCTCTGGCGCCGGGTGCGTGACTGGCGACGCGGTGGCTGAGCCGTGGCGGCTGCGCGTATCGCGCTGACGGTGGACTTCCGTCCGATGCGGCAGGCCGACGTGGCGGCCGTGGCGGCGATCGAGGCGCGGGCCTACGCCTTCCCGTGGACGCCCGGCATCTTCCGGGATTGTCTCGACACCGGCTACCAGTGCTGGGTGGCCGATACCACCGACGGCCTGCAGGGCTATGGCGTGCTCAGCATCGGTGCCGACGAGGCCCAGTTGCTGAACCTCTGCGTCGATCCCGCCGTTCACCGCCGTGGTCTGGGCCGCCGGTTGCTGCGGCGGATGGTCGATCTGGCGCGCTGGCACATGGCGGACCGGATTTTCCTCGAAGTTCGGCCATCGAATCCCGGCGCGCAGGCGCTGTATGCCAGCGAGGGTTTCCTGCCAATCGGCCGTCGGCCGCGCTATTACCCGGCGAGCGATGGCCGCGAGGATGCCATCGTCATGGCGCTCGACCTGACCGCACCCGGCCCGCGCCGCCCATCGTCCGCTGACTGAGCGCGCTCGCGCTCGCCGCGACCGCCCGCCGGCTCAGGCCCAGACCTGGGTGGCGACGGCGGCGAAATGCAGGCCGCTGCCGGCAAGCACGAAGCCGTGCCAGATCGTGTGCGTGTAGCGGATGCGCCGGCTCAGGTAGAACAGCGTGCCCAGGGTGTAGGCGACGCCGCCAGAGAAGATCCACAGCAGCGCCCAGGTGCTGAGTTGTTCGGTCATCGGCTCTATCGCGACCACGGCCAGCCAGCCCATCGCGACGTAGATCAGGGTGGACAGCAACGGAAACCGACCGCGCGTGACCAGCTTGAAGATGACCCCGGCGACAGCCAGCACCCAGATCGCGGCGAACAGCCACCAGCCGCCATGCTCGCGCAGCCCGACCAGGGTGATCGGCGTGTAGGTGCCGGCGATCAGCAGGTAGATCGCGCAGTGGTCGAGGATCTTCAGCCGGGCCTTCAACGCCGTCTTGAACGGCGCGGCATGGTAGAGCGCCGAGGCGGTGTAGAGCAGGATCAGCGTCACGCTGAAGACGATGGCGCTGGCGAGCTGCCAGCCGTCGCCCCAGAGCGCCGCCAGCGTGATCAGCACCGCGCTGCCGGCCACACCGAGCACCGCGCCGGCCCCGTGGGTGATCGCGCTCCAGCGCTCGTCGCGCAGGGCGTGGGCGAGGCCGTGGAGGGCGAGGTCGGTCATGCTGCGGACGGTGCCTGAAACCGAATGAGCATGCCAGTCGTGACCCGGTGGCGGTTCAGCCGTGCGCCATGTGCTCCGGCGTGAAGAGCGTGGCCGGATCGACGTGAAGGCCTGACTCAGAACCTCGCGCGGTTGGCCTTCAGGCCCTCGATCATCGTCGTCCACTCGGCGAGGCGCTTGCGCTCCTGCTCGACGACCGCCGCCGGCGCATTCGCCACGAAGGTTTCCGATGAGAGCTTGCCGTGGCACTTGCCGATCTCGCCCTCGACGCGCTTGATCTCCTTGTCGAGGCGAGCGCGCTCGGCGTCGAGGTCGACCAAGCCGGCGAGTGGCACCAGCAGGGTGAGCTCGCCGAGCACCGCAGCGGCGGCGGCCGGCGGCTCGCCCTGCACCCAGTCGATGGATTCGAGCTTGGCGAGGAACTTCAGGCCGGCGGCGTGGCGTTCGATGCGCGCGCGGTCGGCAGGTGCGACGGTGCTGCCCGCGTTCGCCGCCAGCAGCAGTGGCACCGCCTTGCCCGGCGGCACGCCGAGCTGGCTGCGGATCGAGCGTAGCGCGGTGATCGCGG
>DMHI01000174.1:0-4312 GCA_003449515.1 Lysobacteraceae bacterium
CGTCGACTCACGCGCGTCGATCGTCTCGCCGCTCCTCGGCCGCTTCAATATCGACAACCTGCTCGCGGTGGCTGGTGCGCTGCGCGCGCTGGGATTCGCCTTCGAGAGCGTCGCCGCCGTGTTGCCCCGGCTCGATCCGGTACACGGCCGCATGACCCGCCTCGGCGGCGGCACGCAGCCGCTGGTGGTGGTCGATTACGCGCACACCCCCGACGCGCTCGAACAGGCGCTGGCCTCGTTGCGCGGCCATGTGCACGGTGCGCTGGTCTGCGTGTTCGGCTGTGGTGGCGAGCGCGATCGCGGCAAGCGCCCGCAGATGGCCGCTGCCGCCGAGGCCGGCGCCGACCGCGTCATCGTCACCGACGACAATCCGCGCGGCGAGGATGGCGAGGCCATCGTCGCCGACATCCTGTCCGGCTTCCGCGACCCTTCGCGCCACGCCGTGCTGCGCGATCGCCGGGCCGCGATCCGCGCCGCCGTGGCCGGGGCGACGGCCGGCGATGTGGTGCTGCTCGCCGGCAAGGGCCACGAGCCCTACCAGGAGGTTCGCGGCATCAAGCACGCCTTCGACGACGTGGCCGAGGCGCGCGCCGCGCTGGAGGCCTGCGCATGAGGCCGCTGCGACTCTCCGCCATCGCGCACTGGTGCGAAGGCCGCCTGATCGGTGCCGATGCGACGGTGGACGCGGTCTCCACCGATACCCGCACGATCGCCCCGGGGGCGCTGTTCGTCGCCCTGCGCGGCGAGCGTTTCGACGCCCACGACTTCATCGCCGAAGCCGGAGCCGCTGGCGCCGGCGCGGTGATGGTGAGCCGGCCGGTCGACACCACCCTGCCGCAGGTGCATGTCGCCGACACCCAGGACGCGCTCGGCGAGCTCGCCGCCGGCCTGCAGCAGGGTCGACCCGCCGTGGTGCTGGCGCTGACCGGCAGCAACGGCAAGACTTCGGTGAAAACCCTGCTGCACGGCATCCTCTCGCGGGCGGGCAAGGCCTACGCCAACCCCGGCAACCTCAACAACGAGATCGGTCTGCCGCTCGCGGTGATCGGTGCCCCGGAGGACGCGCGTTTCGCCGTCTACGAGATGGGCGCCGGCAAGCCCGGCGACATCGCCTACCTGTGCAGCATCGTGGCGCCGAATGTGGCCCTGGTGAACAATGTCGCCGAAGCGCATATCGAGCGGCTCGGCAGCCTCTCGGGCGTGGCCAGCACCAAGGGCGCGATCTACGAGGCGCTCGCCGACGATGGCATCGCCGCCGTCAATGCCGACGACGCCTATGCGCCGGCCTTCATGCAGCGCATCGGTGCGCGGCGGGTCCTGCGCTTCGGGATCGACAACGACGCCGATGTGCGCGCCCGCGATCTCGCGCTGGATGCCGGCGGCAGCCGCTTCACCCTGCTCACGCCGGCTGGTCGTGCCGTCATCCGCCTGCCGCTGCCCGGCCGCCACAGCGTGATGAACGCGCTGGCCGCCGCGACCATGGCGCTGGCCGCAGGCGCCGGCTTCGATGCGATCGTCGCCGGGCTTGAGGGCGCGGAGACCGTGAAGGGCCGGCAGGTCGCGCACACGCTGGCGAACGGCAATGTGCTCATCGACGACAGCTACAACGCCAATCCGGGCTCGCTGGCCGCGGCGATCGCCACGCTCACGGCACCCGGTGCGGTGGGCGAGGCCTGGCTGGTGCTGGGCGATATGCGCGAGCTTGGAGCCGGGGCGTCCGCGCTGCACGCGCAGGCCGGACGGCAGGCGCGCGCGGCCGGCATCGCGCGCGTCTGGACCAGCGGCGAACTCGCCGCGGCGACAAGCCGCGCATTCGGCGAGAACGGCCGCCATTTCGCATCGAACGCGGCATTGGCCGTCGCCCTGCGCGAGGCGCTGGTGCTGGCGGCGAACGTGCGCTGTCTGGTGAAGGGTTCGCGCGGCAGCGCGATGGATGCGGTGGTGGCGGCCGTGCTGGCCGGGGAGGACGGGCATGCTGCCTGAGCTGGTGGGCTGGCTGTTTCCGGGGTTCGAACTCTTCGAGTTCATCACCATCCGCGCCATCCTTGGCGCACTCACCGCACTGGTGCTGGCGCTGGCGCTGGGCCCGCTGTTGATCGATCGTCTGCGCGCCCTCAAGGCGGGCGGCCAGCCGATCCGCAGCGATGGGCCGCAGAGCCACTTCAGCAAGGCCGGTACGCCGACCATGGGCGGCGCGCTGATCCTGCTCGCCATCATCGCCTCGACCCTGCTGTGGGCCGATATCGCGAACCGCTACGTGTGGATCACGCTCGCGGTGCTGCTGGCCTTCGCCCTGATCGGCTGGCTCGACGACTGGATCAAGATCGTCCGGCGCGATCCGAAGGGCCTGAAGTCGCGGCACAAGTACGCGCTGCAGTCGGTGTTCGGCCTGGTCGCCGCGGTGGCCTTGTTCGCCACCGCCGACCACCCCTCGAACACCACCCTGTTCCTGCCCCTGCTCAAGGACTTCGCGCTGCCGTTGGGCGCCGGCTTCATCGTCATCGCCTACTTCTGGATCGTCGGCTTCTCGAACGCGGTGAACCTCACCGACGGCCTCGACGGTCTGGCGATCATGCCGGTGGTGCTCACTGCCGGCGTGCTGGCCGTGTTCGCCTACGCCTCCGGCAACGCGGTGTTCGCCGAATACCTCGGCATCCCGCGCGTCCCCGGTGCCGGCGAGCTCGCCATCCTGTGCGCGGCGATCGGTGGCGCGGGCCTCGGCTTCCTGTGGTTCAACACCTACCCGGCCATGGTGTTCATGGGCGATGTCGGTGCACTGGCGCTGGGTGCCGCGCTCGGCTGCATCGCGATCATCGTCCGCCAGGAGATCGTGCTGGTGATCGTCGGCGGCATCTTCGTCATCGAGACGCTTTCGGTGATGGCGCAGGTCGCCTCGTACAAGCTCACCGGCCGGCGCATCTTCCGCATGGCGCCGATCCACCACCACTTCGAGCTGAAGGGCTGGCCGGAGCCGCGCGTGATCGTGCGCTTCTGGATCATCTCGGTGATGCTCGCCCTGATCGCACTGGCGACGCTGAAGGTGCGCTGATGACGATCGCCAAGCCGCATGAGCTGTACGCGCAGGCCACCAGGCTGGACGCCATCGAGGGCCATTACGATCGCTGGCTGATCGGCGCGGTGCTGGCGCTGGTGGTGCTCGGGCTGGTGATGATCACCTCGGCATCGATGCCGGTGGCCGAGGCCCTGCACGTCGAGGACTTCCACTTCGTGCAGAAGCACCTGCTCGCGCTGGTGCTGGGCGGCGTGCTGGCGTGGGCGGCGCTGCACCTCGAGATCAAGCAGCTCGAACGCCACCAGCATCTCGCGCTGCTCGCCTGTTTTCTGCTGCTGCTGCTGGTCTTCGTGCCCGGCCTCGGTGTTCGCGTCAACGGTGCCACGCGCTGGATCAACGTGCTGGTGTTGAACTTCCAGGTGGTCGAGGCGGTGAAGCTCCTGCTGGTGATCTGGACTGCCGGCTACCTCGCACGTCGTCGTGATGAACTGGCCGCGGACTGGTCCGCGCTGCTCAAGCCCCTCGGCGTGGTCTGCCTGCTGGTGCTGCTGCTTCTGGCGCAGCCGGATTTCGGCTCGTCGGCCCTGCTCCTGGCGATCGTCGGCGGCATGATCTTCCTCGGTGGTGCCTCGCTCGGGAAGCTGGCGCTTTTCGGCACGCCGCTGGTGGTCGCGTTCGCGGCGATGGCGGTGTTCGAGCCCTACCGGCTGGCACGGATCACCAGCTTCCGCGAGCCCTTCGAGGACCCCTTCGGCAGCGGCTACCAGCTGGTGCAGGCGCTGATCGCGATCGGCCGCGGCGGCTTCGACGGCGTCGGCCTCGGCGCCTCGGTGCAGAAGCTGCAGGCCTTCCCCGAGGTGCATACCGATTTCATCTTCGCGGTGTTGGCCGAGGAACTCGGGTTCCTCGGCGTGTGCCTGGTGCTGGCGCTGTTCGGCGTGCTGCTGTGGCGTGCGTTCTCGATCGGCCTGCGCTGCATGGCGCTGCGCCGGCAGTTCGCCGGCCTGCTCGCCTTCGGCATCGGGCTGTGGATCGGCATCCAGGCGTCGGTGTCGATCGGCGTGAACCTCGGCCTGCTGCCCACCAAGGGGCTCACGCTGCCGCTGATCAGCTATGGCAGTTCGAGCACCCTGATGACCGTGGTCGCGCTGGGTGTGCTGCTGCGCGTGAGCTACGAGCTCGACCGCGCCGAACGCCAGGTGCAGCGGGCGCGTGGCGAAACGCGCGGCGTCGATGAGCGTGCCGAGAGCGTGCTCCCGGCCACGCTGGTGGCGGCACAGGTGGCGGCGCAGGTGGCGG
>DMHI01000174.1:4649-4905 GCA_003449515.1 Lysobacteraceae bacterium
GGTGGCGGCGCAGGTGGCGGCGTCGCGCATCGAGCCGGTCATTGGAGGCCGGCGATGAGTGCGGCGCGCTTCACCGTGATGGCGGGCGGCACCGGTGGCCACATCTTCCCGGCGCTGGCGGTTGCGCGAGTGCTGCGCGAGCGCGGCTCGGAAGTGCGCTGGATGGGCTCGGCCGGCGGCATGGAGGAGCGCCTCGTGCCACAGGGCGGCTTCGCCATCGACACGATCCGCATCGGCGCGCTGCGCGGCAAGGGCA
>DMHI01000184.1 GCA_003449515.1 Lysobacteraceae bacterium
CCGTCCTTCGCCAGTGATGCCCATGCACGCATCCACCGTTCCCGCCCTCGTCCGCGCCCTCACCCAGCTGCGGCATGTGCTCGCCAAGGGCGAGACCCATGCCCGTGCGCAGGGCTGGGACCCGGCCGTGCTGCTCGCCCTGCGGCTCGCCCCGGACATGTTTCCGCTGACGCGGCAGGTGCAGATCGCCACCGACATCGCCAAGAACGGCGTGGCGCGCCTCAGCGGCACCGAGGCGCCGAAGTTCGACGACGACGAGTCGACCTTCGATCAGCTCGCCGATCGTATCGATCGCGCCATCGCCTTCATCCAATCGGTGCCGGTCAGCGCCTTCGAAGGCGCGGAAACGCGCGCCATCACCGTGCCGACGCGCTTGCGCGGCGATCTGCATTTCGCGGGCTTCGAATACCTGTTCGCCTTCGTGCTGCCGAACGTGCATTTCCATTCCAGTATCGCTTACGGGTTGCTGCGCCACGCCGGCGTGCCACTGGGCAAGGCCGACTATCTCGGCCCGGTCGGCACCGCGGGTTGAGCCGCATGACGCGCGGCATCGAGCTGGTCGGCTTCGACGCCGACGACACGCTCTGGCACAGCGAGCCCTACTTCCAGGAGGCGCACGCCGAGTTCGAGCGGATCGTGGGCCGCTACATCGACCTCGCCGACGCCGGCGTGCACGACCGGCTGCTGGCCACCGAGCGCGAGAACATCACGTTGTTCGGCTACGGCGCCAAGGGCATGACGCTGTCGATGATCGAAACCTCGATCGCGCTGACGGCCGAGCGCATCAGCGCCGCCGACCTGCACCGCATCGTGGCCCTCGGCAAGTCGATCCTGCAACACCCGGTCGAGCTGCTGCCCGGCGTGCGCGAGGCGGTCGAGGCGGTGGCCGCGACGCACCGCGTGGTGCTGATCACCAAGGGCGACCTGTTCCACCAGGAACGCAAGGTGGCGGCCTCCGGCATGGCCGGTCTGTTCCAGCGCATCGAGATCGTCAGCGAGAAGGACGCGGCGAGTTACGCGCGGCTGTTGCGCGAATTCGCCATCGCGCCGGGCCAGTTCGCGATGGTCGGCAATTCGCAGAAGAGCGACATCGCGCCGGTGCTGGCGCTGGGAGGCTGGGGTATCCATGTGCCCTACCCGCTGGTGTGGGCGCTCGAGCGCGCCGAGATCGATCCGGCGCATCCACGCTTCGCCAGTGCGGCCAACGCCGCCGAGGTGCCGGCCGTGCTCGAACGCTGGGGCTGAGGCGGCCTCAGAACCGCGAATAGCGCCAGCTCACCATCCTGCCGTCGCGGTAGGGCATCACGCCATGGAACGGACGGCGGTCGCCATCGAACACGAGTGGCAGGAAGTGGCGGTCGCCCTCCCACATCGGCAGCGCCATCAGCGAGGCCAGCGGCACCCACACCAGATCGCCCTCGATATTGCGCGTCGGCGCTTCGCCTTCGAACGCGGTGACGAGGAAGATGAAGCCCAGCCAGTCCTCGCCGTTCTTGCCGAAGCCGGGCCAACTGATCGTGCCGCGCAGTTCCATCGCGGTGACGGTGATCCCCGCCTCCTCGTGGATTTCGCGCGCCATGCCGGCGGCGATGTCCTCGTCGGCCTCGAGCTTGCCGCCAAGGCCGTTGTACTTGCCGAGGTGCTCGTCGCCGGGGCGTGCATTGCGATGCACCATCAGCACGCGCGAGCCGTCGGGCGAGAGCACGTAGCCGAGCGTGCCGGTGATCGGGGTGTAGGGCATGGGGCCTCCGCGGGGTGGCGGCATTATCGCGTTGTCGCGGCGGACTGCGCGTCAGACGGCGGCGGCGAGTGGTAGCCGCTGCGCCAATCGGGGAAGCGGGGTCGCCAGCCGCTGGCGCGCAGGCGCGCGTTCGACACCCGCTTGCCGGTGGTGGCACCCGCCGCGTGGCCGAGTGCGGGCAGACCGAGGCGTGCGCGCAGGCCGTCGATGACCTCGTGTTCGAGTGCCGGCGCATCGTCGTTGCCGCAGTAGATTCGGTCGATGCGCGGCGCATCGAGAAGATGCCGCAGCGCGGCGGCGACATCCTCGACATGGATCCGGTTGGTCCAGCGCGGCTCGCCCGGGTCGTCGCGGCGTGCGCGCCACCACATCCGTTCGCGACCCGGCCCGTAGATGCCCGAGGCGCGAAAGGCCGCGGCATCGGGGTGGGCGTCGAGCTCGTGCTCGGCTTCGAGCAGCACACGGCCGTTGAAGGCCGTCGCATCGGCCGGCGTGTGCTCGTCGACACTGCCACCAGCGTCCTCGGCGTAGACGGCGGTGCTCGACACCAACAACACCCGGCCGATCTCGCAGCGGTCGAGCAGCCGGCGCAGGCCGTCGCGGTACAGCGCGCGGTAGGCGGCCTCGCTGCGCTCATCGGGCGCGGCGCAGAACACGAGAGCGTCGAGCCGCTTCGGGATCGCATCGAAACCCTCGCCGCTGCGCAAATCGGCGCGCAGCGCGCGGATGCCCGGCCCCATCGGCAGCTCGCGGCGGCGCAGGGCCAGCACGTCGGAGCCGGCTGTTGCAGCGAGCGCGGCGAGGCGTGAGCCGGTGTCGCCGGCGCCGGCAATCAGCAGCGTGCGGCGGGCGTCGTGGATCGTGGTCATCAGGCGGCGGCGATGAAACGAAGGGGACGGCGATGCTACCGTTCGCCCATGAATCCCTCGGTGAACCTCGTGCTGGTCGGCCCCATGGGCGCAGGAAAGACCTCGATCGGCAAGCGCCTTGCCGAGCGTTTCGGTCTCGACTTCGTCGATCTCGATCAGGCGATCGAGGCCGCCACCGGGGCGCGCGTGGCGGAGATCTTCGAGCGCGAGGGCGAGGCCGGTTTCCGCGAGCGCGAAGAGCGCCAGCTCGCTGCCGAACTCGAGGGCGCGGACCGGCTGGTGGCCACCGGTGGAGGCGCCGTGCTGCGCGAGGCCAACCGCACGCGGATGCGCCAGCGCGGCTACGTGCTGTACCTCGCGGTATCGGTGGACGAGCAACTCAAGCGCCTGGCCAACGACCGCACGCGCCCGCTGCTGCAGCGCCCCGACCGCGAGGACGCGCTGCGGGCGATGGCCGCGCTGCGTGCTCCGCTTTATGCCGAGGTGGCCGACCTGAGCTTCGATTCCAGCGGCCTCACGCCCTCGCAGGCCAGCGAGAAGCTGATCCCGCAACTGCGCGACCGCTGGTGGCGCGCGAGGGCCGCCTGATGACCGCGAGTTCCCGGGGTGAAGGCGCCAGCATCGCGCGCACGGTCGATGTCGAACTCGGCACCCGTCGCTACCCGATCCGCATCGGCCCGGGCCTGCTCGACAACGCGGCCGCGCTGGCTGCACTGGCACCGGGCCATCATGTGCTGGTCGTCAGCGATGCGAACGTGGCGCCGCACTACCTCGCGCGTGTCGAGGCGGCGTTTCTCGCTGATTCTTCACGCAGGAAGGTCGCTTCGCACGTGCTGCCTGCCGGCGAGCAGGAGAAAACCCTCGTCCGCTTCGGCGAGCTGATGTCGGCCCTCGCGGCACTCGGCGCCAGCCGCGATGCGACCCTCATCGCGCTTGGCGGCGGCGTCATCGGCGACCTGACCGGCTTCGCCGCGGCGTGCTGGATGCGCGGCGTGCGCTTCGTGCAGCTGCCCACCACCCGGCTCGCGATGCGGGATTCCTCGGTGGGCGGCAAGACCGTCACCGA
>DMHI01000268.1:0-5557 GCA_003449515.1 Lysobacteraceae bacterium
GCCTGGTGCGGGTGATGTCGCTGGCGTAGCCGCGGAACTCGGCGCCGCCGTCGCAGAGCAGCAGGTCGCCGTCGCGCAGCGCGCCATTGTTGGCGGCGTAGTGCAGCACGCAGCCGTTCGGCCCGGCACCGACGATGGGGTTGTAGGCCGGCACGCAGTCGTTCGCGCGCCAGACCGCCCACAGCGCGGCTTCCACCTGGTATTCGTGGCCGCCGGCGCCAGTCGCGCGCATCGCCGCCTTCTGCGCCTCGGCCGCGACGTGGGCCGCGAAGCGCATCTGCTTGAGCTCGGCCATTGATTTGAACAGCCGCAGCTCGTGCAACAGGTGGCCCAGCGCGAGGAACTCGTGCGGTGGCTGCGCGCCCTGCCGCACTTGCGCGCGCACGCGGTTCACCCAGCCGATCAGCTTCAAGTCGAAATCGGTGTCGCGGCCGAAGTGGTAGTAGACACGCGAGCGGCCCTCGAGCAGGCCGGGCAGGATCTCGTCGATGTCGTCGATGGCGTAGGCGTCGTCGATGCCATAGTGCGCCACCGCGCCCTCCGGCCCGGCGCGCGGGCCGTCCCACAGTTCGCGCTCGAGGTGACGCTCGCGGCAGAACAGCAGGGCCTCGCCGTGTGCGCGGCCGGGCACCAGCACCAGCACCGCCTCGGGCTCGGGGAAGCCGGTGAGGTAGTGGAAGTCGGAATCCTGCCGGTACGGGTGATGCGTGTCGTGGCTGCGGATGCGCTCGGGTGCCGCCGGGACGATCACGATCGCGTCGTCCGGTGCCAACTGCAGCAGGGCGCGCCGGCGGCGCTGGTACTCCTGCCGCGACACCGGCGACGGCACCTTGGGCTGGCCCGGCCTCGGCGATGCCGCGCGCACAGCCATCAGTGCAGGCGCCGGCGGTCGTGCTGGACCGCGAGGCAGTCGCCGTGGATCAGCAACGCGGCCACACGCACGAACTCCTCCAGTTCCACCAGCGCCTCCTCGTCGGCCTCCGGGTCGTCGTAGCTGACGTCGGACTCGGCGATGCGGGCCACGTCGCCCAGCGCCTCGCGGGCCTCGTCGCCGAGTTTCGGCTCGATGCCGGCAAGGCCGACGCCGCCGAGGAAGCCGCGGCACCAGGCCACCAGCGCCTCGCCGCGCTCGCTGACCGGCGCCTCCTCGTCGGGCAGCAGCAGTTGAAGGCCGAAATCGGCTTCGCCGAGTTGCGCCACCGTGACCACATCGAGCCGGTCCAGCGCCGAATCCGCCGCCGGCAGCGGCACGGCATCGTCGCCCATCGCCTCGGCCAGCCAGTTGGCACGCGCCGGATGGCCGCAGCGCAGCGCGCACAGCGAGCCGTGGAGTTCGGAGGGATCAACCGAGAGCGAGAGCGCGACGATCTGCTCGGCGACCGCAGCGTAGGAAGGAAGGGATGCGGACACGGGCTCAACGGGGCACGAGGTGTCGCGGAAGTCTAGCGCGTCCCGCGCAGCGCGGGCTCGCGCCGCATGCGCAGCCGTCGCCACGCTTGGTCGGTGTGCAGCGGCTGCGTACACTGGGTTCCCGCCAGACCGAGACCGGGCCGCTCGATGGTCGTTGCTTCCGCCGCTGGCGCAGGCACCGCGTGGTTCATCGCCGCGATCTGCGGCGTCGGCCTCGTGGTGGTCCTGCTCGCGTGGTCGCGCGCCACCCAGCGCCGCGATCGCGACGACGCGCAGCGCAGTCTGCAGGTGCGGCGCGTGAAGCAGCAGCTCGACCTCGTGCTCGCCACCTCCGGCGACGTGCTCTGGGAGCTCGACGTGCGCAGCGGCGTGTTGAGCCGGACCGGCATCCAGCGCCTCGCCGGACCGGGCGCGCCCAACGACATCCCGCTGTCGCGCTGGCGCGAGGAAGCGATCCATCCCGATGACCTCGAGCCGCTGCGCCGGCGGGTCGAGCGGCATGTCGAAGGCGACAGCGAGGGGTTCGAGTCGGAGCATCGCATCCGTCACGATGACGGCGAGTGGCGGTGGGTGCGCGCACGGGGCAAGGTGGTCGAACGCGACGCGGCGGGCCGGCCGCTGAAGATCGCCGGCACCACCCGCGACATCCATGCGCACCGGCGTGCCGAGCGCGAGACCCGGGTCGCCCTCGAGGTGTTCCGCAGCATGAGCGAGGCGGTCGCGGTGATCGACCTCGACTTCCGCTTCGTGGCCGTCAACCCGGCCTTCACCCGCATCACCGGCTACACCGGGAGCGACGTGATCGGCCGCGGCACCGACCTGCTCGACTCCACCCAGCACAGCGCCGAGTTCTACCAGCGCGTCCGCGGTCTGGTGGTGCGCAGCGGCCACTGGGGCGGCGAGATGTGGCAGCAGCGGAAGGACGGCGGCGAGTTCCTGGGCTGGATCGAGCTTTCGGAAGTGCGCGACAACAACGGCCTGCGCACGCTGTTCGTGGCCGTCGTCAACGATGTCACACAGAAGAAGCGCGCCGAGCAGGAGCTGCGCTACCTCGCCAACTACGACACCCTCACCGGGCTGCCCAACCGCACTCTGCTGTCGGAAAGACTGTCGCGGGCGATCATCCGTGCGCGCCGGCAGGAGAGCCGCGTCGCCGTCCTGTACATCGACCTCGATCACTTCAAGGACATCAACGACTCGCTCGGCCATGCCGCCGGTGATCGCCTGCTCAAGGCCGCTGCGGCGCGGCTGCAGGCCGCGGTGGGGCCCACCGACACGGTGGCCCGTCTGGGCGGCGACGAATTCACCATCATCGTCGAGGATCTCGACAGCATCGCCACCGCCGAGCGCCTGGCCCGCGAGTTGATTGCCGCCTTCGCCAGCCCACTCGAGGTCGACGAGCGCCACACCGCGACGATCACGCCATCGATCGGCATCAGCCTCTACCCCGACCACGCGCTGGTTCCCACCGATCTGCTGAAATTCGCCGATACCGCGATGTACGCGGCCAAGGCCGACGGCCGGAACACCTTCGAGATCTACGATGACGCGATGGACGCCGAAGCCCGCCGGCGCGCGGCCATTCTCGCCGCGTTGCGCCGGGCGCTGGCCCAGGATGAGCTGCGGCTGGTGTTCCAGCCGCGGCTGTCGCTGCGCAGCGGCGGCATCGTCGGCGTCGAGGCGCTGCTGCGCTGGCGCTCGGCCGAACTCGGCGAGATCGGCCCGGCCGAGTTCATCCCGCTGGCCGAGGAAAGCGGTCTGATCCTGCCGATCGGCGAATGGGTGCTGCACCAGGCCTGCCGCACGCTGCGCCAATGGCAGGACGCCGGCCTTGCCGACCTCTCCTGCAGCGTCAACGTGTCGGTGCTGCAGTTGCTGCGCGCACCGCTGGCGCAGCAGGTGGCGGCCGCAATCGCCGTGTGCGGGCTGGCACCCGACCGCCTCGAGCTCGAATTGACCGAAAGCATGGTGATGAAGAACGCCGAGGAAACCCGCGCCGTGCTCGACCAACTCCGCGAGGTCGGCGTGCGCATCGCCATCGACGACTTCGGTACGGGTTACTCCTCGCTGGTCTACCTCAAGCGCCTGCCGATCGACACCCTGAAGATCGACAAGGCCTTCATCGGGGATCTCACCGACGACCCCGACGACAAGGCGATCACCGCCACCATCATCACCATGGCGCATTCGCTGGGCTTGCAGGTGGTGGCCGAGGGCGTCGAAACCAGCGAACAACTGGTCTACCTGCGCGACCAGGGCTGCGACGAGGTGCAGGGCTACTGGCTGTCCCGGCCGCTGGAGACGGACCACGCCCTCGGCTTCCTGCGCCAGCGTCTCGACGCCGCGCGCACCGGCCAGCCCCCGCCGCAAGCTTGACCCCCCTTCCCCCCTGCGCCGAAGATGCCGGCATGAAGCCCGACCCGCGCGACGACCTCGCCACGCTCGCCGCCCGTATCGAGGCGCTCGCAGCACTGGTTCGCCGCCTCGCCGACGAGAACGCCACGCTGCGCCAGGCGCAGTCGCAGCTCGCCGGTGAGCGCGCCCTGCTGCTGTCGAAGAACGAGCAGGCGCGAAGCCGCGTCGAAGCGATGATCCAGCGCCTGAAGTCGATGGAGCCGAACCCGTGACCGAAGGTGTTTCGATCCGCATTCTCGACCGCGAGTTCACCATCGGCTGCCAGCCGGAGGAGCGCGAGGCCCTGGAGGGCGCCGCCCGCCTGCTCGATGCGCGCATGCGCGGCATCCGCGGCGACAACCGGATGGCGGCGTTCGACCGCATCGCGGTGATCGCCGCACTGAACCTCGCCGCCGAGGTCAATGCCTTCCGGCGCGAGATCGACGGCCGCGACGGCGAGCTCTCACGCGGCCTGGCCGACCTGGGCCGCAAGGTCGACGCCCTGCTCGAGGCCCACGCCACGCGCTGACCCGGGGCGGCAACGTCCTACCGCCGGATCACGGCGGTGCCGCGCGAACGCCGTCACGGACTCTTGCCGTGCGCCCCCCGCTATACTTCCGCCCGCGTCCTCTGCTGTGTTCGACAGCGTGCGCCAACATATTGCCTTGACCCATAAATACGGCCCGGGAATTCCGCTTCATCGCCGGTGTGCATGTCCGCCATGTTGCGGAAAGCCTGAACGCGCTGACGGCGTTCCCACTTGATCCTCGGGATCAAGGTCGTTGCGCACACATCGGCACGGCGGAGGACGTCTTCTTGAATCGCAGCGAACTGCGCGCCATCCTGCGCGAACGCCGCCGCGCGATCCCGGTGCGCGAGCGCCTCGATGCCGCCGCCGCCCTCGCCTCACACCTGCTGCCCGAGCTCGCCGCGCTGCACGCTTCCGGGAATCACGGCCGCATCGCCGGCTACTGGGCCGTCGGCGGCGAACTCCCGCTGCACGCCGTGCAGTCCGCCCTGCCCGCCGGCTTGCGCTGGTGCCTGCCGGTGCTGCACGACGACGGCCGCCTGCGCTTTTGCGAGTGGGCGGCCGGCCAGCCGCTCGAACCGAACCGCCTCGGCATCCCCGAGCCCACGCAGGGCCCGCTGCTCGACGCCGACGCACTCGCCGTCGTGCTCGTGCCGCTGCTCGCCTTCGACGCGCGCGGGAATCGCCTCGGCCAGGGCGGCGGCTGGTACGACCGCAGCTTCGATTTCCTCTGCGGGTCGTCGCAGGGTCTTCGCGGCAGCGACAGCGACGCGACGCGCCGCACACGGGGTGCACCGCTGCTGATCGGCATCGGCTACGACGGGCAGCAGGTCGACGAGCTTCCCGCCGAACCGTGGGACGTGCCGCTCGACGCGGTCGCCACGCCGTCGGCCTTCCACCGCTTCGATCGCCACGCCACCGCGAGCCCCTGATGCCAAAGCCCGCCCGCCAGTACTGGCTGATGAAGTCCGAGCCCGACGAGTTCTCGATCGACGACCTCGCGCGCGTCGGCACCGAGCCCTGGAGCGGCGTGCGCAACTACCAGGCGCGCAACTTCATGTGGCGGCAGATGCGCATCGGCGACGGCGTGTTCTTCTACCACTCGAACGCCGAGGTGCCGGGCATCCACGGCCTCGCCACCGTCGCCTCCGCGCCTTATCCCGATCCGACGCAGTTCGAGCCCGAGTCCGATTATTTCGATGCCAAGTCGAAGCGCGACGACCC
>DMHI01000268.1:5969-8151 GCA_003449515.1 Lysobacteraceae bacterium
CACGCCGACGCGCTCGACGATTTCGCCCTGCTGCGCCGCGGCAACCGCCTGTCCGTGCTGCCGGTCAGCGCCGCGCAGTGGAAACACATCCTCGCCTTGGAGAAAAAGCGCCCATGAGCCCCGCCGACGAACAGAAACGCGCCTCGGCGCTGAAGGCCCTCGAACACGTCGAGGACGGCATGATCGTCGGCGTCGGCACCGGCTCGACGGTGAAGCACTTCATCGACGGGCTGGCCGCGTGGAAGGACCGCATCGAGGCGGCCGTGTCGAGCTCCGAGCAGAGCACCGCGCAGCTGAAGTCGCTCGGCATCCGCGTGATCGACTTGAACGCCGCCGGCCCGCTGTCGCTGTACGTGGATGGTGCCGACGAGTGCGATCCGCACAACCGTCTCATCAAGGGCGGCGGCGCGGCGCTCACGCGCGAGAAGATCATCGCCGAGGCCTCGGCGAAGTTCGTCTGCATCATCGACAAGGCCAAGGAAGTCGACGTGCTCGGCCGCTTCCCGCTGCCCGTGGAGGTGATCCCGATGGCGCGCTCGCTGGTGGGGCGCAAGATCGTGGCGCTGGGCGGCCAGCCGGTGTGGCGCGAAGGCGTCACCACCGACAACGGCCACTGGATCCTCGACGTGCACAACCTGCGCATCGTCGATCCGCTCACGGTCGAGCGCGAGTTGAACCAGATCCCCGGCGTCGTCACCTGCGGGCTGTTCGCGCGCCGCGCCGCCGACGTGGTGATCAGCGCCGGCGAAGTGCGGAAGCGCCGCTGAGTCCGCGAGCGGCGGGCACGCTCGCCGCGCACCGGCGCGTCTTGTAGCCGCGCAACGCTGCGTCTTGCCCCAGGTGGCGAACGCCGCAGCGCGTCTCAGCCCATCGAGGCGCTGGCGGCCTCGGCGATCGCCTGCTGCTGGGCCTGCAGGCGCAGCATCGCGCCCAGACCGCCGTGGATCGCCGCCACCTCGTACTCGAGCCGCGACAGCACGAAGGCCGCCGCCGCCGAGCGTTCGCCGGTGTTGCAGTAGACGATCAGCGGTCGACCCGCCGGGAGCAGCGCCGGCGCGTCCTCGCGCAGCCGCGCCAGCGGAATGTTCAAGGCACCATGGATCGATCGCTGCGCGACCTCCTCGGGCAGGCGCACATCGACCACCACGGCACCGTCGCGGGCACGCTGCGCGGCTTCGGCCGGCAACAGCCACTTGATCACCGGCGGCTTCAGCAGCGCCTCGAAGTCGGTGCGGGCGAGCCGCAGCAGCCGCCCGCCCTGCAGCATGCGCACCGTCGCGTTGCGCGGCTGGTTCGACAACAGGCCGTCCTCACCGAAGGCATCCCCATCGGCGAGGTAGGCCACAAGCTTCGAGGCTCCATCGAGGGTCTTGGCGACCGACGCCGTGCCCTCGCGGATCACGTAGAAATCGCCCGGCGGGTCGCCTTCGCTGACCACCACCTCGCCGGAGGCGACCACCTGTTCGACGAACGCCTGGAACAGGCGTTCGAGGTTGCCCGTGGGCAGGCGCCGGAACGCCGGTGCCTGCAGCAGGCGGTATGCCCACTCGTTGCCACCCGGGCGCTCGTCGAAGAAGCGGAAGTCGGATCGCCGGCTGATCTGATCCCAGGCGATGATCTTCTCGACCTGACGGCGGTTCAACCGCAGCACCACGGCACCACCGGGCTCGGCCACCGCGCTGAAGCGCCGCGGCACGGCGTCGTTGAGCGGGTAACGTCCGTGCAGCAACGAGTCGGCCTGATGCACGGTGCGGCGGCCGTCGGGGTAATCGCAGCGCAGCGCACCGCCCACCACGTAGGTCGTGTCCTCGTCGATGTCGCCGGCGACGAACAGCGGCTCGCCCGCCGCGAGCGCCACTTCCACCGCCTCGCGGGCGAGGTATTGGCGTGACTCGGGGCGCAGCGCGTCGAGCGGAAAAAGCCCGGCGAGATCGTGGCTGGACACCGGCATGGCGGGCTCGCGGCGATGAAGGGTGTCCAGCATGCGCGAGTGCGGACAGCGGCGGCAACCTCCCGGCGGCGGAAAAGCAGAACGGCCCCGAAGGGCCGATCGGTGTCGCTGCGTTCTGGCAGCCCGTGATGGATTCGAACCACCGAATGCCTGAGTCAGAGTCAGGTGCCTTACCGCTTGGCTAACGGGCTGTGGATCCCGAGCACCGACGCCGGCCGAGCCGGCGACGGG
>DMHI01000208.1:0-326 GCA_003449515.1 Lysobacteraceae bacterium
TTGATCCAGGCCTTCGAGCCGCCATCGGCCTTCACCACGCGGCGCAGCTGGCAGTGGCCGTCGTCGTCGAGCTCGTTCTCGGCCAGCCAGACGGCAGCGTCGGGCGCGTCGTCGAGGCTGAACTCGGCCGCCAGCTCGGCGCGGGCAGCGCCCGAACGCACCATGCCGGCGTCGGCGCGGGCCCCGGACAGCCACAGCAGGGCGTCTACGAGCAGCGACTTGCCGGCGCCGGTCTCGCCGGAAATCACCGTCATGCCGGGGCCGAAGCGCAGCTCGGCGGCGCGGACCACGGCGAAATCGCGGAGGGAGAGCAGCGTGAGCATCGG
>DMHI01000208.1:723-6966 GCA_003449515.1 Lysobacteraceae bacterium
CGAGCGCGAACGCTAGCATCCGGCCATGGCAGCGCCAACGCTTGCCATCCGGGATTCACGCACTTATCTATGCGACATGAGCCCGTCGTCCCACCGCCTCGACCCGCGCGCGCGCCAGCTGCTGCGCTCCCTCGTGCACCAGTACATCGAGCACGGCGAGCCGGTGGGCTCGCGCACGCTGGCCAAGCAGTCCGGGCTGGACGTCAGTGCGGCCACCATCCGCAACATCATGGCCGACTTGGAGGAGCTGGGCCTCGTCGCCGCGCCGCACACCAGCGCGGGCCGCATCCCGACCTCGCACGGCTACCGGGTGTTCGTCGACAGCCTGATCGAGCTGCCGCAGCCGGACGAGGGCCTGGTGCGCCAGCTGTCGCAGCAGCTGCCGCAGGGGCAGGGCACGCAGGGGCTTCTCGCGGGCGCCACGGAGCTGCTGTCGTCGATGAGCCATTCGGTGGGCGTGGTCACGGTGCCGCAGCGCGCCGCCTTCGCCTTCCGCCACATCGAGTTCGTGCCGATCGACGCCCACCGCGTGCTGGTGGTCCTCGTCTTCATGGACCACGAGGTGCAGAACCGCATCATCCAGACCCGCCGCCCGTACTCGCCGGAGGAACTGGAGCAGACCTCGAACTACCTCAACCGCCACTACGCCGGGCGCGGCTGGGCGGAGATCCGCGCCGCCTTGCTGGCCGATCTGAAGGCCGCCCGCTCCGAGCTGGAGCGCACGCTCTCGGCGGCCGTCGAGCTATCCGAACAGGTGCTGCCCGAGGGCGACGACGACGTGCTGATGGCCGGCCAGACCCGGCTGATGGGCAGCCCCGACATGAACGACGTCGAGCGGCTGCGGCATCTGTTCGACGCCTTCGCGCAGAAGCGCGAGATCCTCGGCCTGCTGGAGCGCTGCGCGCGGGCGCAGGGCGTGCGCATCTTCATCGGCGAGGAAACCGGCCTCGCCCCGCTGGGCGGCTGCACCGTGGTGACGGCCCCCTACGCCGTGAACGGCCGCGTGCTGGGCGTGCTGGGCGTCATCGGCCCGACCCGGATGGCCTACGAGCAGGTGATCCCGATGGTGCAGGCCACCGCCGAGCTGGTGGGTCAGGCCTTGAAACCCTCCGCGGCCGCCCCATAAACCGGATTGAACGGCGGCGATCCGCCGCAATCGCACGGCTACCACGGTGGCCCAAGGACAACCCATGAACCACGAGCACGAGCCGGCCGATCCGGCCGAGGCCCCGGAAGGCGCTGCGCCGGGCGAGCGCACCTCCAACGATTCCGCGCTGGAGATCGAGAACGCCGAGCTGCGCATGGCGCTGGCCGAGTTGCGCGAGCAGACCCTGCGCGAGCGCGCCGAGCTGGAGAACCAGCGCCGCCGCATGGCGCGCGAAGTGGAGAGCGCGCGCAAGTTCGCCAACGAGCGCCTGCTGGGCGAGCTGCTGCCGGTGTTCGACAGCCTGCACGCCGGCCTCAAGGCCGCGGGTTCGGAGGCGCATCCGCTCAAGGAGGGCCTCGAGCTGACCCTGCGCCAGCTCTTGAAGACCGCCAGCGACAACGGACTGGCCGAGCTCGACCCGAAAGGCGAGGCCTTCAATCCCGAGTTCCACCAGGCCGTGACCCAGCTGCCCAGCGCCGACGCCGCGCCGGGCACCGTGCTCGACGTGTTCCAGAAGGGCTACGTGCTCAACGAACGCCTGCTGCGCCCGGCGCTGGTGGTCGTGGCGGCGGACGCCTGACGACGACTGAACCGGCCGCGCGTTCGACGCGCGACCGGCGTGACGAGGGCTTGAAACCCCGCGTTGCGCACCTACTTTCCAGCCATCAGTGACCGGCGCCGCGCGCCGGACGAATCGAACAACAGGAGACTCCCATGGGCAAGATCATCGGCATCGACCTCGGCACCACCAACAGCTGCGTCGCCGTCATCGAAGGCGGCAACGTCAAGGTGATCGAGAACGCGGAGGGCGATCGCACCACGCCGTCCATCGTCGCCTTCACCAAGGACGGCGAGACGATCGTCGGCGCCTCGGCCAAGCGCCAGGCGGTCACCAATCCGAAGAACACCTTCTACGCCGTCAAGCGCCTGATCGGCCGCCGCTTCACCGACGCGGAAGTGAAGAAAGACCTCGACCTCGTGCCGTACGCGATCTTCGCGCACGAGAACGGCGACGCCTGGGTGGCCACGGCCGACGGCAAGAAGATGGCGCCGCAGCAGATCTCGGCCGAGGTGCTGGGCAAGATGAAGAAGACCGCCGAGGCCTACCTGGGCGAGACGGTGACCGAAGCGGTCATCACCGTGCCGGCCTACTTCAACGACAGCCAGCGCCAGGCGACCAAGGACGCCGGCCGCATCGCCGGCCTCGAAGTGAAGCGCATCATCAACGAGCCGACCGCGGCAGCACTCGCCTACGGCCTCGACAAGGGCGACAGCAAGGACCGCAAGATCGCCGTGTACGACCTCGGCGGCGGCACCTTCGACGTGTCGATCATCGAGATCGCCAACATCGACGGCGAAAAGCAGTTCGAAGTGCTGGCCACCAACGGCGACACCTTCCTTGGCGGTGAGGACTTCGACGCCCGCGTCATCGACTTCCTCGTCGAGGAGTTCAAGAAGGAGCAGGGCATCGACCTGCGCAAGGACCCGATGGCCCTGCAGCGCCTGAAGGACGCCGCCGAGCGCGCCAAGATCGAGCTGTCGTCGTCGCAGCAGACCGACGTGAACCTGCCGTACGTGACCGCCGACGCCTCGGGCCCGAAGCACCTCAACATCAAGCTGACGCGCGCCAAGCTGGAAGCCCTCGTCGACGACCTGATCAAGAAGTCGATCGAGCCCTGCCGCATCGCGCTGAACGACGCCGGTCTGCGCGCCAGCGAGATCACCGACGTGATCCTCGTCGGCGGCATGACCCGCATGCCGAAGGTGCAGGCGGCTGTCGCCGAGTTCTTCGGCAAGGAGCCGCGCAAGGACGTCAACCCCGATGAAGCCGTCGCTGTTGGCGCGGCCATCCAGGGCGGCGTGCTGGGCGGTTCGGTCAAGGACGTGCTGCTGCTCGACGTCACCCCGCTGAGCCTCGGCATCGAGACCCTGGGCGGCGTGATGACCAGGATCATCGAGAAGAACACGACGATCCCGACCCGCGCCTCGCAGGTGTTCAGCACCGCCGAGGACAACCAGAGCGCCGTCACCGTGCACGTCTTGCAGGGTGAGCGCGACCAGGCCCGCTTCAACAAGTCGCTGGCGCGCTTCGACCTCGCCGGCATCGACGCCGCCCCGCGCGGCATGCCGCAGGTGGAAGTGACCTTCGACATCGACGCCAACGGCATCCTGCACGTGTCGGCCAAGGACAAGAAGACCGGCAAGGAGCAGAAGATCGAGATCAAGGCCGGCTCGGGCCTCTCCGAGGAGGAGATCCAGCGCATGGTCGCGGACGCCGAGGCGAACCGCGAAGAGGACAAGAAGTTCCAGGAGCTGGTGCAGGCCCGCAACCAGGCCGACGGCCTGATCCACCAGACCCGCACCGCGATCAAGGAACACGGCAGCAAGGTGCCGGGCGACCAGCTCGGCGGCATCGAGTCGGCGCTGTCCGACCTCGAGACCGCGATGAAGGGCGACGACAAGGGCCAGATCGAAGCCAGGACGATGGCGCTGGCGCAGGCCGCCGCTTCCCTGACGGCCGCGGCGTCGGCCGGTCCGGGTGAAGCGGGTGCGGATGGCGGTGCGCAGGCGGGCAAGGCGGACGACGTGGTCGATGCCGAGTTCACCGAGGTCAAGAAAGACTAGTAAGTTTTTGGCTTACAACTACGGAGACTCCATGATGGCACCGCCCGGGAAGGAACGCACCTTTAGGGAGTACAAGCCAGAAGCTGAGGCGTGGATAACGTTGGCGACAGGGGAGTACTACCCGGATGTCCTGTCCGACGCATGCCGACTTTATGAGCCTGTCCTCGTTGAGTTTGGGGCGTTGCTGCGTGTCTCGCACTCGTCCGTGAATCTCTTCGAGTCGATCATGGAGACATCCAATACTTGGATGCGTACGCAGCTTTGCCGTGTCTTCAAGAAGTACGTGAGCCCGCAGACACCTGTTGAGATGCTGAAGCGAAAGTCCGATGCGTCGAAGATCAGTCTTCAGTTCGGAGATGGTTTCCGAAAAGTGGCGGAGGTGCAGCATAGGTTTAGCGCGCGCCCAATCCCGGATGAAGCTTTGTGCGCAATTCTTTGGGAGTACAAAGACCGCGGAAAGAAGGGCTACGACTTGACGGAGCGCCTCTTCGGCATGCTGCAAGCCCAGCATCCCGGCCTGTCCGTGGTTGGCCCTGAGCGGGCTGGGAAAGACGTGCTGCTTGGGAAGGTTTTTCAGAACTACCCGAAGCCCGACCGGCCTGTGGACTTTGTCATTTCCGACGGCCCCGAGGTCTTGGCGATCGGCTTGGCACGTTACGACTCCGATAGAGGAGGAGCGCAAGAAGACGATCGAACCGGGCAATACCGCGAGGTTGCACAGGAGATTCTCGCGTATGCGGACACGAACGGCTTACCGCACCTCAAGGTGATCTACGTAAACGACGGTCCAGGCCTTTTGCTCGGCTCAATGTGGAATGACTATTCCTACATTGAGGATCAGTGGCCCGGACGCGTGAAGGTAGTTACGTTGCGGATGGTTCCGGAGCGGGTCACTGAATCTTGGTTGAGGGGCTGATATGGCCGTTCCAGTCACTGGCAGGGGTAAGCGCATCGTCGGTCCGGATGTGTCCCATGCGGCCCGGGATTTTCGACTCGATTACTCGGGGAAGAAGTCTGCGGAGCAGATTCTTGCTACAGCGCCTGGGCAATTTGAACCCAGTGATACCTACTGCAGAGGTGAGAATCGGCTGTATCACGCGGACAATCTGCCTGTTTTGGCTGCCTTGGCAAACGACAAATCAGTCCACGGCAAACTGAAGCTTGTCTACATTGATCCGCCTTTCGCAACTGCCGCAGCTTTCGAGTCTCGGAAGCAACAGCATGCTTACGACGATCACCTCGTCGGGCCCGCGTTTGTCGAATCTCTTAGAGAGCGCCTGATTCTTCTACATCACCTACTCGCTGACGACGGATCGCTCTATCTCCATCTCGATGAGAGGATGATTTTTCATTTTCGAGTTGTCCTCGACGAGATCTTTGGCGCGCAGAATTTTCGCAATTGCATCACGCGAAAGAAGTGCAACCCCAAGAACTACACGCGCAAGTCCTTTGGGAATGTAGCTGACTACATCCTCTTCTATTCGAAGACGGAGAACTACATTTGGAATCGACCCATTGAACCTTGGGATGATGCGCGAGCAGTAAAGGAGTACCCCTGCATCGATGAGCGTGGCCGTAGGTACAAGAAGGTCCCTGTGCACGCTCCCGGTGAACGAAATGGAGAGACAGGTAAGCCGTGGCGCGGAATGATGCCGCCGCCAGGCAAGCATTGGCAGTACACGCCCGCTTCGCTTGATCAAATGGATGCGCGTGGCGAAATCTACTGGTCGCCGACTGGCAATCCTCGTCGAAAGATATACTTGGAAAACAGTGCTGGTGTTCCGCTCCAGGACATCTGGATGGACGTGCGTGATGCACACAATCAGAACATTCACGTCACTGGATATCCAACTGAGAAGAATCCGACGCTCTTGTCGAGAATCATCGAGGCGTCATCGAATCCAGATGATCTGATCATGGATTGTTACGCTGGTTCAGGGACCACCCTTGATGTCGCGTCTAGTCTCGGACGCCGTTGGATCGGCGTAGATCGAAGCGAGGAGTCCATCAGGACAATTCTTCATCGCCTTACTCACGGCATGGAGAGGATGGGCGATTTCGTTAGTGGGACTCCCCAGTCGAGAGCCTTACCACTCTTCAGCGTTATGGATTTCACCCTCTACAAAGAAGTCGAGAGCGCGAAGCTGTTCTCTTCGGCGCGCGTAGACGGTGCGTGTGAGGCTTAGGCGGGAGCCGCCGAAGTCGCACGCAGCATGGGAAGGTCCCCTGGGAGCCTCGTGGTATTTGGGCCTGGGCGACATCGAAGTTTGCGGGGCGTTTTTGATCACTTGACGTGGTCAACGTCTCGTTGGTGATGGGGTTGACGTGATCGGAGCGGCGATGAGCAAGCGGGACTACTACGAAGTGCTGGGCGTTCCGAAGAGCGCGTCAGAGGACGAGCTCAAGAAGGCCTACCGCCGCTTGGCGATGAAGCACCACCCCGACCGCAACCCCGGCGACAAGGCGGCGGA
>DMHI01000246.1 GCA_003449515.1 Lysobacteraceae bacterium
CCCAAGGACAAGTCGCTCTCCGCGCAGTGGGAGCCGACCGTCGCCGTGACTGCCGACGGCGTCGATATCCTCACGCGCCTGCCCGGCGACGACAACGGGCTGTGAACACGCCGGCCGCTCCCGCTCCGGCGAGTGCGGCCGTAGCGCCAGCGTGGAAGGACGAGGCGCGCGGCGCGCTGGTGCAGGCGCGTGCAGCGATCGTGTCGCGCTTTGACGGCGGCGAAGGCGTGGAGCGTCTGCTGGCGGCGCAGACGGCGGCGGTCGATGCGGCGGTGCTGGCGGCGTGGCGCGCCTGCGTGCCCGCCGATGCCGGCCTCGATCTGTTGGCCACCGGCGGCTACGGCCGCAGCGAGCAGTACCCGTTCTCCGATGTCGACCTGCTGGTGCTCGGCGGCTCGGACGCGCAGCGCGCGAACGAAGCGGCGCTGGGTGAATTCTTCGCCGCCCTGTGGGACCTCGGCCTGAAGCCGGGCACGGCGGTGCGTTCGCTCGCCGATTGCGTGCAGGCCTGCCGCGAGGACGTCACCACGCTGACTGCGCTGACCGAAGCGCGCCTGCTGTCCGACTCGCCTGCCGTGCTCGATGCAATCGAGGATGCCCTGCGCAGCGAGGGCCTGTGGCCTGCCGCCGACTACTTCGAGGCCAAGCGCGGCGAGTGGATCGGCCGCCACGCCCGCTACCACGACACCGCCAACAACCTCGAGCCGAACTTGAAGGAAGGCCCCGGCGGCCTGCGCGACCTGCATACGCTGACCTGGCTGGCGCGGCGCATCTACCGCGTGCCCGGTCTGGAGGCGCTGGTGCCGCTCGGGCTGCTGGGTGCCGACGAGGAATCCACGCTGAAGCGCGACTGGCGCACCATCGCGCGGCTGCGCTTCGGCCTGCATCTGGTGGCGAACCGCCGCGAGGAGCGGCTGCGCTTCGACCACCAGAAACCGCTGGCCGCCCGTCTGGGCTACAAGGACGAGGCCAGCGACAATCTCGCCGTCGAGCAGATGATGCAAACGCTGTTCCGCGCCGCCCAGACCGTGCAGTGCATCAGCGAGCGCCTGCTGCAGCGATTCGAGGAGCAGCTCGCCGGCCGCGTCGAGCGCGTGCCGGTGGCGCCGGGCTTCGCGCTGGTGAACGGCTACCTGCAGCGCGAGGCGAGTGGCCCGGTGCGCTCGGCGCTCGAGGCCTTCGCGGTGTTCGCCACCTGGGCCGCCTGCACCGACGCCAGGGGCCTGCACTCCGAGACCGCGCGCGCGATGGCCGAATCGCTGCCGCGACTCTTGCCGTGTGATCAGCAGGACGGCGACACCCGCGCGATGTTCCTGTCGCTGCTGCAAGGCCCGCAGCCGGTCGAGACGCTGGCGCGCATGGCGCACCTCGGCGTGCTGGGCCGCTACCTGCCGGCTTTCGCGAAGGTGTCGGGGCGTATGCAGTACGACCTGTTCCACGTGTACACGGTCGACCAGCACACGCTGGCGGTGCTGCGCATCATGGCCAGCTTCGTGCAGGGCAGCGACGAGCGCTTTCCGAAGGCGAAGAGCGTGCATGACCGCTTGAAGCAGCCGTGGCTGCTGCTGGTGGCGGGGCTGTTCCACGACATCGCCAAGGGCCGCGGCGGCGACCATTCGCTGCTCGGCGCGGTGGACGTCCGCGAATTCGGTGCGACGCATCGGTTGAAAGATGCCGACATCGAATTACTGGCCTGGCTGGTCGAGCAGCACCTGCTGATGTCGACCACGGCGCAGCGCCAGGACATCAGCGATCCCGCCGTGGTGGAGCGCTTCGCCCGTGCGGTGGGCGATCGCACGCGGCTGGAATTCCTCTATCTGCTGACCTGCGCGGACATCGCCGGCACCAGCCCGAAGCTCTGGAACACGTGGAAAGAGCGCCTCCTCGCCGATCTTTACGACGCCACGCGGCTGGCCTTTCGCCGCGGGCTGGAGCATCGCGTCGACGCCGAAGCGCGCGTCGCGGAAGCGCGCGCCGAAGTGCGTGCGCTGCTGGCCGACATCGACGACGAGGCGCTGGTGCGCGTGTTCGACGAGTTCCCGGACGAGAGCTTCCTGCGCTACCGGCCGGAGCAGCTCGCCACGCAGGCTCGCGCGATCCTGTCGCACGGCGATCCGGCGCAGCCGCTGGTGATCGTGCGACCGCAGGGCGAGGCCTTCGAGGTGTTCGTGTATTCGCCGGATCGCGACGGTCTGTTCGCCACGCTGACGGCCACGCTCGACCGGCTCGGCTTCTCGGTGGCGGTGGCGCGCATCGTCACCTCGACCTCGGGCATGAGCCTCGACACCTTCCAACTGCTGCCGATCCACGACACCGGTGAAGCGCCCGACGCCCGCGCCGCGCACGCCAGTCGCGTGTTGCGCGAGATGCTGTCGCGCCCGGCCACCACGCTGCATCCGCCGCGTCGCGCGATGGCGGTGGCACTGAAGCACTTCCGCGTGTCGCCGCGCGTCGAAGTGCGCGACATGGGCGACGGTGCGCGTACGCAGCTGGTGTTGATCGGCACCGACCGGCCGGGATTGCTGGCCGACATCGCCCGGGTGCTGCGCGAGCACGGTTTGCGCGTGCACGACGCGCGCATCGCCACCTTCGGCGAACGCGCCGAGGACCTGTTCCTGATTTCCGACGAGCGCGATGCCGCGCTTGCCGACACTGACCAGATCGAGCGGCTGACCGCCGCGCTCACCGCCTGCCTTGAAGGAGACCGACCGCATGCCCCGTCGCAAGACCCCCGTCCTCGCTGACCTGCAGCCGATCATCGAATCGGCCTTCGAACGCCGCGCTTCGCTGTCCGAGGCCGAGATCGAAGGCTCGCTGCGCGAGATGGTCGAGACCGTCGTGGGCGCGCTGGAGTCGGGCAAGGCGCGCGTGGCCGAACCGAACAGCGACGGCACCTGGCGGGTCAACGAGTGGCTGAAAAAGGCGGTGCTGCTGTACTTCCGCTGCAACGACATGACGCTGGTCGAAGCCGAACCCGCGCCGTTCTGGGACAAGGTGCCGCTGCGTTTCGAGGACTTCGACGCCGCTGATTTCCGCGAAGTCGGCGCGCGCGTGGTGCCGGGCGCGGTAGTCCGCCGTGGCGCGCACATCGGCCGCGACGTGGTGCTGATGCCGAGCTTCGTCAACATCGGCGCGCACGTCGGCGCCGGCACGATGGTCGACACCTGGGCGACGGTGGGCAGTTGCGCGCAGGTCGGCGCGCGCTGTCACCTCTCGGGTGGCGCGGGCATCGGCGGGGTGCTGGAGCCGCTGCAGGCCAGCCCGACGATCATCGAAGACGACTGCTTCATCGGCGCGCGCTCGGAAGTGGTCGAGGGTGTGGTCGTCGAGCGCGGCAGCGTGATCGGCATGGGCGTGTTCATCGGCCAGAGCACGCGCATCTACAACCGCATGACCGGCGAGATCAGCTACGGCCGCGTCCCCGCTGGCAGTGTCGTCGTCTCCGGGCAGTTGCCTTCGGCCGACGGCAAGTACTCGCTGTACGCCGCGGTGATCGTCAAGCAGGTCGACGCCAAGACGCGCAGCAAGACCTCGATCAACGAACTGCTGCGCAGCGGTCACTGAGTCCCCACACCCCACCGCCGATCCTCTCGCCATGAGCACACCCACGACGACCCTCTACGGCCTTGCCGCCTGCGACACCTGCAGGAAGGCGCGCCTCTGGCTCGACCGTTCTGGCATCGCGCACGCTTTCGTCGACTACCGCGAGCAGCGGCAGTCGCCGGAGACGCTGAAAGGCTGGGCCGCGCAACTCGGTGGCTGGGATCGGCTGATCAACAAGGCCGGCACCACGTGGCGGCAACTGCCCGATGCGCGAAAGGCCCCGGGCAGCGATCCCGAGTGGTTGCTGCTGCTCAAGGAGCACCCGGCCCTGATCAAGCGCCCGGTGCTGGTGACCGCCGATGGCGTGGTCTCGGTGGGCTTCACCGACAACGCTTACAAGGCGCGCTTCGGGGTGAAGAAGTGAGTGCCGTCGATTCGCCCGTGGTGGCACTGGCCAAGGACCTGATCGCGCGGCCGTCGGTCACGCCGGAGGATGCCGGCTGCCAACCGCTGATCGCATCGCGGCTGGCGTCGATCGGCTTTCGCTGCGAGTCGCTCGACTTCGGCGAGGTGAAGAATCTCTGGGCCACGCGCGGGCAGGGCAGCCCGGTGGTCGTGCTGCTCGGTCACACCGACGTGGTACCGCCCGGGCCGCTCGACGCATGGACCTCCGCGCCCTTCGTGCCGACCGTGCGCGCGGGCGTCTTGCATGGCCGTGGTGCCGCCGACATGAAGGCCGGCGTCGCCGCCTTTGTCGTGGCGATGGAGCAGTTGATCGCGGCGCATCCCGACCATCCCGGCACGCTGGCGGTGCTGCTGACCTCGGACGAGGAAGGTCCGTCGATCGACGGCGTGCGCAAGGTCGCCGAGCACTTCCGTGTCACCGGACAGCGCATCGACTACTGCATCACCGGCGAGCCCTCGTCGTCGGAGCGGCTGGGCGATGTGCTGCGCATCGGCCGGCGCGGCTCGCTGTCGGTCGTTGTCGATGTGCGCGGTGTGCAGGGCCACGTCGCCTATCCCGAGAAGGCGCTGAACCCGATCCACGCCTTGGCACCGGCCCTCGCCGCGCTGTGTGCGCGGCGGTGGGACGAGGGCTGTGCGGGCTTCCCGCCCACCAGTTTCCAGGTGTCGAACATCACGTCGGGTACCGGCGCCGACAACGTGATCCCCGGTGCGCTGCGGTTCGTCGCCAATTTCCGCTTCAACCCGAACTGGACCAGCGATGCGCTGATCGCGGAGTTCGAGGCGATCCTCGCCAAGCACGGCGTCGATGCGAGCTGCCGCTGGCGGTGCTCGGGTGAACCCTTCCACTGCGGCGAGGGCGTGCTGCGGCGTGCCGCGCGCGCGGCGATCGCGGCCCGCTGCGGGATCACGCCGGACGAGAACACCAAGGGCGGCACCTCGGACGCGCGCTTCATCGCCCCACTGGGCGCGGAATGCATCGAACTCGGTCCCGGCAATGCCAGCATCCACAAGATCGACGAGGGCGTTCGGCTCGATGAGCTGGAGGCGCTGCCAGCACTGTTCGTCGAGGTGATCGAGCGCGTGTGGGCCGGGCACGCGGCGAGGAGCTGAGGCCTGCCATCACGCTGTGATGGCATCGTTGCATCGGCAACCGACCGCTTGCGCGCATTCCCGGCCCTGGGTTAGCGTCGGCCCATGCTGACCAACACGCTCAACCGCCTGAACGCCAACAACCGCAACGCCGAAAGGCGGCCGCGGCGCTAGGCGCGTTCAGCACACCGAACCCCGAACCGACGAAGGCCCGCCTGGCAACAGCGCGGGCCTTCCGCTTTTTGGCGCCACTCCCACCCGTTGTCCTCTGCCCGATTCACCCCTCTCTTCCCAAGGACTCTCCCATGTGCGGTCTCGTCGCGATCTTCGGGCTCAAGCCCGGTACTGGAATCGAACCCCTGCGTCGTCAGGCCGTGCAGGCGGCGGCGCGCATCCGCCACCGCGGCCCGGACTGGAGCGGCGTCTACGCCGACGCTGGCGCGGTGCTGGCGCATGAGCGCCTGTCGATCGTCGATATCCACGGCGGCGCGCAGCCGCTGCGCTCGACCGACGGCACGCTGGCGCTGGCGGTGAACGGCGAGATCTACAACCACCGCGAGCTGGAGGACAGCCTCACCGTGCCCTACGCCTTCACCACGCAGAGCGACTGCGAGGTCATCAATGCCTTGTGGAGGGAAAGCGGGCCGGGCTTCGTCGATCGCTTGAACGGCATCTTCGCCTTCGCGCTGTGGGATGCGGCGCAGCAGCGCTACCTGATCGCCCGCGATCCGCTCGGCGTGATTCCGCTGTACTTCGGCCACGACCGCGAGGGCCGATTGTGGGTGGCCTCGGAGATGAAGGCGCTGGTTGGCATCTGCGACGACGTCGCGCTGTTTCCGCCCGGCCACCTGCTCGATTCGGCCGAGGGCGTGATCCGCCCGTACCGTACGCGCGAGTGGCGCGAGTACGCGAAGGTGCAAGGGCAGATCATCGAGCCCGCCGCGCTGAAGGACGCGCTGATGCAGGCGGTGCGCCGCCAGCTGATGTGCGACGTGCCCTACGGCGTGCTGCTGTCGGGGGGCCTCGATTCGTCCGTGATCGCGTGGTGTGCGGCGCAGTTCGCGAAGAAGCGCGTCGAGGACGACGGCAAGAGCGAGGCCTGGTGGCCGCGCCTGCACAGCTTCGCCGTCGGCCTTGAAGGCTCGCCGGATCTCGCCGCCGCGCGCGTCGCCGCCGAGGCGCTGGGCACCGCCCACCACGAGTTCCACTTCACCTTCGAGGAAGGCCTTGATGCGCTCTCCGAAGTCATCCGCCACATCGAAACGTATGACGTCACGACCATCCGCGCCTCGACGCCGATGTTCCTGCTGGCGCGGCGCATCCGTTCGATGGGCATCAAGATGGTGCTGTCGGGCGAGGGCAGCGACGAGGTGTTCGGCGGGTATCTCTATTTCCACAAGGCGCCGGACGCGCGCGAGTTCCACGCCGAGACGGTGCGCAAGCTCGACGCCCTGCACCAGTTCGACTGCCTGCGCGCCAACAAGAGCATGGCCGCCTTCGGCATCGAGGCGCGCGTGCCTTTCCTCGACCTCGCCTTCCTCGATACCGCCATGGCCATCGACCCCGAGCAGAAGCGCGTGCATCCGCGTGTGCCGGGCGGGCGCCCGGTGGAGAAGTGGCTGCTGCGCACGGCCTTCGAGGGCTGCCTGCCGGAGAGCATCCTGTGGCGGCAGAAGGAGCAGTTCAGCGACGGTGTCGGCTACGGCTGGATCGACGGCCTGAAGGCGCATGCCGAGGCGCAGATCGGCGATGCCGAGTTTGCTGGTGCGGAACGGCGCTTCCCGATCAACCCGCCGCAGACCAAGGAGGCGTACTTCTACCGCCGCATCTTCGAAACGCACTTCCCCGGCGCTGCCGCCGCGGCGACGGTGCCGGGCGGCAAATCGATCGCCTGCTCGTCACCGGCGGCGATCGCTTGGGACGCGGCCTTCGCGAAGGCCGCCGATCCGAGCGGGCGCGCGATCGCCGGCGTGCACGAGCAAGCCGTCGCCGGCTGAGGGGCGCGTCGCGCATCGCCACCGCGGTGGGCAATGGGCGTGCCGAGGATCGGCTCAGTCCGGTGCTGCGGAGCCGGCCGTCGCCACGATCACCGTGTCGTCGCCCGCCTTCAGCAGCAGGTTGCCGGACGCATCGAAATCATGGCGGGTCACTCTGGCCAGCGCATCGAGGAAGTGGCGCTCGGTGCGCATCGCCGCCTCCGGGCAGGCCATCATCGTGCTGGCCGCGCGCGCGAAGCCGAGGCCTTCGCCAGTGAGGTGGATCTCCGACATCCAGCGGTTGCAAGCACCGGAACCGGACGCCCGGCCGGTGCGATCGAAGCCGATGGTGGGCGCCTCGCCAACGATGGCAGCGCCGTCGATGCTGGCCACGATCCACGCGTTCGCCGCGAGCAGGTCGATCGGCTCGCCGCCGCAGCCCGTGAACTCGCGCTCGTCGATCGTGACCACGACGGTGTGCGGGTGAGGCATGCCGGTCATGCTGTCGCGGCAGATCGTCGCGCTGGCCGACAGGGTGAGTGCGCTGCCCTCGCGCGTGGCGCCGAGGTCGAAACCGTCGGCACGATCGGCGCGCGTCGCAGCGCTCCATCGCAGCGGGTCTGGCGCGTCCGGCGTGGTCCAGCGCAGTTCATCGGCATGCGCCTCGATCGACCAGAACGGCTCGTTGCCGCGTGCGCGGTAGCCCGGTACGGCGGCTTCGACCGGTGCAGCGTCGGGGGATGCGTTGGCCGGTTCGGCGTCGGTGTCGCGCTCGCAGGCGGTGGTGGCCAGCGCGGCGATCAGGGCAAGAGCGAGGGACCGCTGGTGGGCTGGGGCCATGGCGCTACTCCGGCTTGCAGTGCAGCAGGTGGGTACGCGCATCCACAAGGCCGCCAGGCACGGGCGCGCGGCCGGCGGATGCGGTTCAGAACAGCTCGATGTCGTCGCCCTTCGTGCTCATCTTCGCCATGAACTCGCGGATCGCCTCGTCGACGGTGAGTCCGCGCAGCAGCAAGGCCTCGAACATCTCGACCTCTTCGGGCATCGAATAGCGGGCGCGGATGCGTGCCTGCAGCTCGACCCAGGCCTGCGTGTCGGCGGCCTGCGTCTCGTCGTCCACCAGCTCGGCGAGCCAGGCCAGCCCGTTGGTGACATGCGAGAGCCGCTGCGACAGCCGATCGTAGAACTGGAAGGCGACGATGGCCTGGTTGACCATGCCGGCCACGTTCGTCGTTGCCGCCATCAGCTCGGCCTTCACCGGCGCGGTGGCCTCGTTGTCGGCGAGGCCGCCGATGCGCCCGTTGATGAGCGCGATGGTGTTGGCCATCGTGGTGAAGGTGCCGGTGAGCGCGTCGACCGAGGCGTTGCTGTCGGTCATCGCCGCCTCGACCTGGGCCACCGCCAGCTCCATCATCAGCACCGTCTCGCGCAGGTGGCTCCAGTCGGGCCCCGGGCTGTTGACGCGCGTGCCGCGCGCTCCGTCGGTATCGTTCATGCTGTTCCCCCCCCGCTGTTCGAGCCGCCAGTGTGGCCGCCGCCGCGACCTTCGGCCAGTGATATCGCCGGCCTTGACGCCGGCCGTGACGGACGGCGCGTTTTCGGCGCCCCTGCCGCGTGGCGGCGCTCAGGGCCTCAGCCGCAGGGTCGCCACCGCGGGGCCGGGCAGGAAGGGGGCTGGGCGGCCATCGGCCCAGTCCGCGTGGCCCGCGCCCCAGAACGGCGATAGCGGGTGCGCGTCCTGGCCGCCGGGAAGCTGGAAGATGCCGGACTCGCGATGCGCCGGCGACACCGCCATGCGCTGGCTGGCGCCGAAGGCCGGTGCCTGCACGCGCGGCATCTGCGCATCGCCCGGCAGCGGCTCGGCCTTCATGCACAGGGCGCGGCCGACGGGGCCCGGCAGTGCGCCGGCGAGCGGGTGACAGACGTGGCTGGTGTTGGCCTCGCCCCAGACGCGCGCGGTGAGCGGGCCGGGCTTGGGCGCGTTGCCCGTGCCCTTGCGCACCTTGGTGGCGGCGCTGGTCGCGGCATCGCTCAGCAGTTCGTCCCAGCTCCCGAAGCGCGGCGGCAGCAGGTGCGCCGGACGCTGCTCGATGAGCGGCCAGGCCACGCCCTCGAGCTGCGGCAGGTCGGGCATGAGGAAGTCCTCGCCCAGGGCGACGCGCGCGGGCCCGACCAGACCGCTCCGGATGCGGCCCAGCACCTCGAGCCGGAACGCGCGGGTGATCCGGTAGCCGCTCGAATCGACTGCGGCATGGCCGTTCCAATCGGCGGCGGCATCGGCGATGTCCTGGGCGTCGCCCGGCAGCGAGGCCGCCGTGCGCCGGAGCAGGGTGTTCCAGCGTTCGAGGAAGATCGCGCGGTCGTCGAGCTGCAATGCGAGCAGCGCCGGCTCATCGATCGGCGCGGTGGCCAGCATCGCCTCGGCGATCTGCTTCTGCCGCGCTCCCAGGGCGTAGCCGGCATCACCGATCAGCGCCAGCAGCTCGCCGTCGGTGACGCGCGCATTGGCCGTCCACAGGCGCGCGCTTGGCGGGTCGACCAGCTCGGGCTGCAGCGCGGCATCGACGGGGTGCCAGCCGGTCCAGTCGCAGCCCTCCAGCGGACGCAGCGGGGTCTGCGGGTCGCAGCCGCCGACACGCGCCGGGATGCGGCCAACCAGCCGCCAGGCGATCCGCCCGCCGGCATCGCCGAGCAGCAGGTTCTGCGCCGGCACGCCGGCTTCGCGCGCCGCGCGCAGGGCGGCGTCGAGATCGGGCGCGCGCGCGAGATCGAACAGGCCGAGGTTGAGGCTGCCGGCGAGCTGTGCGGTCCAGCGCAGCGCGAGGGCGCTGCCATCGGCTTCGTCGTGCGCGATCGGCCCCCAGCGTGTCTCGCGCACGTCGAGCGTCTCATCATCGCCACCGGCCACAGCGATCACCTCGCGGTGCACCACGATGGCGGCCTCGCCATCGGGCGTGCGGTAGTGGCGCCTCGCCGCATCGGTGAAATCGATGCGGAAGAAATCCGCCCAGTCGCCGTAGCTGTTGGTGAACGCCCAGGCGAGATGCGGCGTGCTGCCGGCGATGATGCCCGGCACGCCAGGCAGGGTGACGCCCGCCACATCGACCCGGCCCTCGGCTGCGGAGGCGTCGGCATAGCGCAGGCGAGCGCGGTACCACAGCGATGGCGCGCGCAGACCGAGATGCATGTCGCCAGCGACGATGGCGCGGCCATCGGCGGTGGCCGCTGCGCCGGCGGCGAAGTTGTTGCTGCCCGGCGCGGCCAGTTCGGCCATCGCGGCTTCGGGTTTATCGGGCGCGGGCTGCGGCAGGGTGCGCAGGTCGAGCACGTCGGCGGTGGGGAGCACCGCATCCCCCCGCGCCGTGCCGAACAGCGGCGCGTCCCACGAGGTGCCGTCGCGCAGCAGCAGCGCGGCCAGCGCCGGCGGCGAGGCCTCGCGGATGCGCCACAGCGTCAGTTCGCGCGAGTTCGCCTCGTCCTGCAGGTCGAAGAACATCGCGTAGCCGGTCAGCGCGGTGTCGACCTCGGTCCACGGCATGGGCGATTGTCGCAGCAGCAGGTAGGGCCAAGGCCTCGTGCCGAGGGCGGACAGTCCGGCGTTCACGCCTTCGGTGTAGGCCCGCAGCACATCGATCCGCGAGCCCGCGATCGCCTCGATCGAGGCCGCACTGCGCGCGCGCAGCCGGTGCAGGCGATTGCGGCGGTCGGTTTCCAGCGCGCGTTCACCCAGAAGGGCCGAAAGCTCACCGGCGGCGACGCGGCGCGTCAGGTCCATTTCGAAGAAGCGCTCCTGCCCATGGACGAAGCCGAGCGCGCGGGCCATGTCGGCCTCGTTGGCGGCCTCGATGTCGACCATGCCGCTGGCATCGCGCGAGATCGACACCGGCGCCGAAAGGCCCGGCAGTGCGAGTTCGCCGTCGTAGTGGGGCAGGCTGGCGCGAAGCAGAAGCCAAACGACGAGGGCCAGCAGGCCGGCCAGCACCAGCAGCGCGGCAAGCCCGCGTCCGATCCACTTCAGCATGCGATCCAACTCCCGGCAAAGACACCGGAAGCCTAGCCGAGCCGGGCGCCGCGTGGGGCTTACACTCGGCGGACGCCCCCAAGGAGCCGCCCATGCCATTGCTGCCCACCTTCCGCGCTGCGGCCCGGTGTCGGCCGCTGGGTTGCGCGTTGGCCGTTGTCGCTCTGGCGCTCGCCGGCTGCGCCACCTCGCCCACCGGACGCAGCCAGTTCATCGCCGTCAGCGACGCCCAGATGGAACGGCTTGGCGCGACATCGTTCGAGCGCATGAAGCAGAGCGACAGGCTCTCGCGTGACGGGCGCAAGCTCGCCACGGCGCAATGCGTGGTCTCGGCGCTGAAGGAGGCGCTGCCAGCGTCCGCGCAGCGGCTCGACTGGGAAGTGCAGGTGTTTGCCGACGACAACCCCAACGCCTTCGCCCTGCCCGGCGGCAAGATCGGCGTCAACACCGGCATGTGGACGGTGGCGGCGACGCCGGATGAGCTCGCGGCGGTGCTCGCGCACGAACTCGCGCACGTCATTTCCCGGCATGCCGCCGAGCGCGTCTCGCAGCAGATGGCGGCGGGCGTCGCGCTGGAGGCCGCGCAGGCCTACAGCGGCTCGCGCACCACGCCGGAGAACACGCGGCTGCTGATGGGCGCGCTGGGCCTCGGGGCGCAGGTGGGCGTGATGCTGCCGTTCTCGCGCGTGCATGAAACCGAGGCCGACGTGCTCGGCCAGCGCCTCATGGCCGAGGCCGGGTTCGATCCCGAAGGCGCCGTGCGGCTGCGGGCGGGGATGATCGCGAAGGCCGGGCGTTCGGGCCGCCCGCCGCAGATCCTGTCGACGCATCCCGACCCGCAGAACCGCATCGTCGCGTTGCAGGCGCGTGTGGCCGAGCTGCGGCCGGTGGCCGAGCAGGCGCGGGCGAGCGGGCGCCGGCCGGCGTGCCGGATGTAGGTTGCGACCGATGCGCCGCGCCGTGGCTGGACGGCGCAGGCTGACGGCTTACGCCACCTCGATCCGATCCACCTTCTGGAACCCACGCGGCAGCATCTGCCCACGGCTGGCGCGCGCGCCCTCGTAGGCCTGCAGGTCGCGCCAGCTCAACCCCAGCTTGCGCGCGCCGCAGAACAGCGTGGCCTCGCCGCCCCGGCGGACGACAGCGAGCGCGGTCACCACTTCCTCGCCGCTCTTGAGCTTGGCCGGCGGGATCTGGATCAGCTTGTTGCCCTTGCCCTTGTCGAGTTCGGGGAGTTCCTTCAGCGGGAAGGCCAGCAGATGGCCGGCCGTCGTCACCGCGACCACCCAGTCGGTGGCCGGATCGTTCACCGGCACCGGCGGCAGGATCGCCGCGCCGCTGTCCGGGTTGAACAGCGCTTTGCCGGCCTTGTTGCGGCCGACGAGGTTCTCGAACTTCGTCGTGAACCCGTAGCCGAACGACGAGGCCAGCAGGAAGCGCTGCCCGTTCTCGGCGGCGAGTGCGGCCACCATCTGCGCGCCGGCCGGCAGCGTGAAGCGACCGGTGATCGGCTCACCGTTGCCGCGCGCCGAGGGCAGGGTGTGCGCCGCCGTCGAATACGCACGGCCGGTGGAATCGAGGAAGGCCGCCTGCTGGTTGCTGCGACCGCGCGCGAAGCTTTGCAGCGCGTCGCCTTCGCGGTAGCTCAAGGTGGCCGGGTCGACGTCGTGACCCTTGGCCGCACGCACCCAGCCTTTTTGCGACAGCACCACCGTGACCGGCTCGCTCGGCACCAGTTCGGTCT
>DMHI01000115.1 GCA_003449515.1 Lysobacteraceae bacterium
CTCATGATGCTCGACGAGTTCTTCGTCAACGATGCCGCCGACGCGCTGATCCTCTCGCGCTTGCTGGAGCAACTGTTCGATCGCGGCGTCACCCTGGTGACCACGTCGAATGTCGCGCCGCAGGGCCTGTACGCCAACGGCCTGCAGCGCGCGCGCTTCCTGCCGGCGATCGCGCTGATCGAGAAGGACTGCGTGGTGCTGCGGCTCGGTAGCGATACCGATTTCCGGCTGCGCCAGCTTTCCCAGGCCGACATCTGGCATGTGCCGATCGATGCCGAGGGCGAGGCGCAGCTCGCCGAGCACTTCCGCGTGCTCAACGGCATCGGCACCTGCCAGCGGGGCCCGTTGTCGGTGAACGGCCGCGACATCCCGGCCAGGGCGCTGGGCGAAGGCGTGGCGTGGTTCGACTTCGAGGCGTTGTGCGAAGGCCCACGCTCCGCCGCCGACTACATCGAGATCGCCAGTGAGCACCACACCCTGCTGCTCTCGGGCGTGCCCACGTTCAGCGATGAGAGCACCGATGCACCGCGGCGCTTCATCCACCTCGTCGATGAGCTTTACGACCGCAGCGTGAACCTTGTCGCCACCGCCGCCGCGCAGCCGCAGGGCCTGTACAAAGGCTTCAAGCTGCGGATCGAGTTCGAGCGCACGGTGTCGCGGTTGATCGAGATGCGCAGCGCCGAATACCTGGCCCGGGCGCATCGGCCATGAGGGCGGTGCCGTAGCGTGCCGACCTTGGCCGGTTCAGCCGTGTTTCGCCGCCCGCAGGCTATCCTCCGTGCCGATGAACACCCCTGAATCCTCGACGCTGGGACAGCGCGTCGCTTACCCGTCGGCCTACGACGCCAGCCTGCTCTTCCCCATCCGGCGCGCGGAATCCCGCGCCCGGCTCGGCCTCGACGAGGCGCTGCCGTTCGTCGGCGTCGACCTGTGGAACGCCTACGAACTCTCGTGGCTCGATCCGCGCGGCAAACCGCAGGTGGCGCTGGCCGAAGTGCGCGTGCCCGCGACGTCGCCGAACCTGATCGAGTCGAAGAGCTTCAAGCTGTACCTGAACTCGTTCTCGCAGGAGCGCATGGCCAGCACCGACGCGCTGCGCGCCGCATTGATCGGCGATCTCTCGGCCGCCGCCGCTGCGCCGGTGTCGGTGAGTCTGATCGCGCCCACCTCGCCGCAGGCCTTCCCGGTGAGTGTGCTGCCCGGCGAGCTGATCGACGGTGTGGCCATCGCCATCGAACACTACGGCCCGCCGCTGCCCGAGCTGCTGAAGGCCGATACCGAGGAGCCGGTCGAGGAGACGCTGGTCTCGCACCTGTTCCGCTCGAACTGCCCGGTCACCGGCCAGCCCGACTGGGCCAGCCTGCAGATCGCCTACAGCGGGCCGCGCATCGACCGCGCCGCGCTGCTGCGTTATCTCGTGAGCTTCCGCACCCACAGCGATTTCCACGAGGCCTGCGTCGAGCGCATCTTTCTCGACCTGCGCGCGCGCTGCGCGCCGGCGAAGCTGGCGGTGTACGCCCGATTCACCCGCCGTGGCGGTCTCGACATCAATCCGTTCCGGGCCTTGCCCGGCGCGGCGATGCCGGACAATCTGCGCCTGTCCCGGCAGTAGCCGCCTGTTGGAGCCGACCATGCCCGCCTTCCCCGTGTTGAACGAGCGTTGCGCGACCATCGCTCTGGCCCTGCTGCTGCTCGCGGCGCTGCCGGGCTGCGGGCGCGAGAACCGTGAGAGCGCGGGCAGCGGCGCGCCGCCGGCCGCAGCGGGCGAGGCTGCCGAGGCGCGAACCGCCACTGGCGATGCCTCGACGGCGCAAGATGCCGTGGCCGATCTCGGCACGCTGGAAGCCGTGGCCCTCGAGCTCGGCACCACGCTCGACGCCGATGGCCGCGTGGCGGTCGCGCGCGAGGTGGTGGCCGCCGCCGACGCCGTGCATGTGAGTCTGGTGACGGTGGGCGAGGCCGGGGCCGCACCGATCGCCGTGCGTTGGCGCGATGCCGCCGGCACCGAGATCGACGCCGACGAGCGCGCGATCAGCGCCACCGGACCGGCGGTGCATACCTTCACCCGCCAGCCCGAGGGCGGCTGGGTGTCGGGCCGCTACGAAGTCGAGGTGCTGCTGGGAGGCTCGAGCGCCGGCGTCCGCGGCTTCGAGGTGCGGTGAGCGTTGGCCGTCAGCGCGGCATCCACGCCAGGCTGACGAACACGCTGCGGCCCGCGCCGGGAAAACTGCGCTCCTCGCCGAAGGCGAAATCGACCCGTTCCGCGTAGCGGCGGTCGGCGAGGTTCATCAGCCGCAGGTTCGCGTGCCACTGTGGCGAGAGCACAACATCGAGCCGCGCGTGCCAAAGCACATGGCCGCCGTAGCGGCGCGTGTTCGCCGCGTTGGTGAAGTAGCCGCCCTGCCATACCGCTTCCAGTCCGGCGTCGACGCGATCGCCCAAGGCGCGGCCGAGGCGGGCACCGCCCAGCCACTCGGGCGCGGTATCGATGCGCGCGCCGCGGCGGATCGTCTCGCCCTGCGGCAGCAGGCGATCGAAGGCGTAGCGCTGGTCGCTCCAGGCGAGGTTGGCATCGACCCATGTCGCCGCGCCGGAGTGCCAGCGCGCATCGATCTCGATGCCACGATGGCGCGTGGCGGCACCCGGCACCGACAGCCCCTGCGCATCGCGCAGCAGCACGTCGCGCTTGCGCATCGCGTAGGCCACTGCGCTGGCGGCGATGCGCCGGCCGTCGTAGCGCAGTGTGGCCTCGAGGCTCCCGGCGCTTTCCACGCCGATGCCGTCCACGCTCTGGCCGCGCTGCAGGCGGTACAGCTCGGTGGCCTGCGGAAAGCGGAAGGCGCGGGCGGCGCGCGCGCCCACCGACCAGCCGTCGTCGAACTGGCGCAGCCAGCCCAGTTGCAGCGCGTGCGCGGTGAACACATCGCGGCGGTCGCCCGGCCGCAGGTAGAGGCAGCCGCCGAAGTCGCAGACGCTGCCGTCATCGCGCCGGTTGCCGTCGCCGGCGCGGTTGTCGTAGCGGTAGCGCAGGCGCTCGAGCCGTGCGCCGGCGGTGATGGCGTTGCGGCCGATGCGCCACTGCATCTCGCCGAATGCCGCCACCTGCAGCGCATCCACCGCGTAGTCGTAGTGCGTGCCTGCCGGGCGGATGGCGTTCTGCGCTGGCGTGCCGCTGGTCAGCGCACGCGCCTGGCGCTGCACGAGCTCGCCGTCCACCGCTTCCACGTCGAGGCCCAGGCGTCGATCCGGTGTGCCCCAGAGCACCTGCATGCCGGCGCTGCGGCTGGCGTTCTCCTCCAGCGGTTGGCCGAGCAGGAAATGCTGCAGGAACACCTGCTCATCGCGGCGCAGGTAGGGCCGCAGATCGAGCAGCCCGTCGCCAAGCGCGTACTCGTGGTGCAGCAGCAGGCGTGCGCTGTCGGCGTGGCGGAAGGCCTCGGGGTTCTGGTTGAGCACGCGCCGCGCATCGCGCCACGCACGGTCGCCGAAGGCGAAACCGGCGGTTTCCTGGCGCAGCCGGTTTCCCGTGAGCGACAACCGCGTGGCGCCGTCCCCGGTGGGCATCCACTGCGCGGTGAACTGCTGCTGCCGATAGCCTTCGTCGGCGCGGAAGCTGCCGGCATCCACCGCGTTGGCATCGAGGCGCAGGCCGCTGGCGCTGCCGTCGAGCGAGACCAAGGCGCGCCGGTAGTCGTCGCTGCCGATCTCCAGCCGCAGCCGATGGCCGTCGCCGGGGCGCCGAGGCCGCGCCGCCACCACGCCATGCAGCGCATTGCTGCCGTGCACCGCGCTGCCCGGCCCGCGCAGCACCTCGAGCGCGCCGGCCTGCGCGAGGTTCAGGTCGAAGAGCTGGTTGACGTTGCAGAAGCCCGCCGGCCGCGTCGGCACACCATCGTCGAGGACGAGGAAGGCGCCGCAGGCACCGGGGCCGGTGAGCACCGGCGAACGCAGGGCGAGAAGCTGCTCCTGCCCGCTGCCGCGACTGGCCCAGGCGCCGGGCACGCGCGCCAGCACCTCGTTGGCGTGGGTGGCACCGAGGCGATCGAGCACCGTGGCCGACAGCACACTCACTGCTTCGGTGCGCAAGCGCGCATCGTCGGGGCGGCGGCCGACCACATCGATCGCATCGAGACGGGTCGCGCGGTTGCCGGCTGGATCGGTCTGCACCGGCACGCCCGATGCGCTCGCCACTCCGGCCATGAGCGCGGCCCCGATCGCGGCAACGACGGCACGGCGGTGGCGGGAAGCGGGCGCGTGGGCGCACGACGGGGAAGCCGGAGACAGGGACATGCGAAAAGTGTCGCGCCATCACGGTGGAGGCCGTGTGGCCACGGCACCGCGCCGGGCCTCAATCCAGCAGGCGTTGCGTCCAGCGCCGCGCGAGCGGTGCGCAAAAGAACGCGGCGACGATCGCGATCGGCCACACCACGACGAACGCCTTGGCCCAGCGCAGCAGGAATCCAGCGTCAAGGCCGGTGTTGATCGCGGTGAGCACGCCGCTCATCAGGAAGGCCATCAGCAGGGCCATCAGAACCGCGAACAGCGCCCGGAACTTCAGGCTGTCCATCAGCGGCCGCCCCGCTTCCGGGCCGGGGAGGGCCCCGCGGGTTGCGGGCAGAACAGTTCGTGCAGCGTGCCCAGCAGCGCGCGGGCTGGGCCCTCGCGCAGGGCGTAGTGGATCACCTGCGCCTCGCGCCGGGTCTCGACCAGACCCTGCTCTCGCAACACCGCGAGGTGTTGCGAGAGCGCCGATTGCGACAGCGCGACGTGCGCATTGATCTCGCCCACCGATCGCTCGCCATCGACAAGCAGGCACAGGATGCGCAGGCGCTGGGCGTTGCCGAGCGTCTTCAGCAGCTCGGCAGCGACTTCGGCCTGGGCGTCCATGGCTTCGGCGAGGGACGGGGCGCTGGCGCGTGGCATTGGCGGAACCGGGTGGACGAGGGATCATGGTGCACGATGCTTGCTAAATTAGCAACCTCTAAATTATAGTTTCCTCAAGAAAAGCCGGAGCCACCCCATGACCCTCGATCGTGCCAGCCGCGTGTTTCTGACCTCGGCACTCGCCGTCGCGCTGCTGGCCGCCTGCGCGGGCGAGGCCCCGCCACCGCCGCCTTCGCCGGCAGCGGTGCCCGAGACGGTGCTGGTGATGCCGACAGTCGTGGCGCGCGAGCGCCGCTGGGACGGCGTGGTGCAGGCGGTGCATCAGGCAACGCTGGCGGCGCAGACCGCTGGCCGGGTGGTCGAACTTCCGGTCGACGTGAACGACGTGGTGAAGGCTGGCGACGTGGTGGCGCGCTTCACCGATGTCGAGCAGCGCAGTGGGCGGGTCCAGGCCGACGCCGCATTGCGTGCCGCGATGGCGCAAGCCGCGGAGGCCGAGGCTGAACATCGTCGCATGGTCGGTCTCGCGGCGCGCCAGCTCGTCGCCCGCGCGCAGCTCGATCAGGCCACCGCACGACGCGACGCGGCGCGTGCCGCCCTCGCCGCGGCCGGCGCCGGGGCTGCGCGGGCCGGTGAACAGGTCACCTACACGGTGGTGCGCGCACCCTATGCCGGGCTGGTCACTCGACGCCATGTCGAGCTTGGTGAGACCGTCGCCCCGGGCCAGCCCCTGCTCTCCGGCCTTTCGCTCGATCGTCTGCGCGTGGAGGTGCAGGTGCCGCAGGCCGACATCGTGGCGATCCGCGAATACCGGACGGCGACGATCCGGCTCGCCGATGGGCGCGATGTTGTCGCCCGCGATGTCGTGGTGTTCCCGGCCGCCGATCCACAGGCGCACACCTTCACGGTGCGTGTCGAGCTGCCGCGGATGGACAGCGGCCTGCAACCCGGCAATCTCGCCGAGGTGCGCTTCAAGATCGGTGACGCCGAGCGCCTGCTGGTGCCGGCCACGGCGCTCGTCCGCCGCGGCGAGATCGTGGCCGTCCATGTGCGCGCGCCGGACGGCCGGATCGGTCTGCGCCATATCCGTACCGGCGAGCCGTTCGGCGATCGGGTTGAAGTGATCGCCGGTCTGGCGGCGGGCGAGGCGATCATCCTCGACCCGCTCGCGGCGATGCGCGCGCAGCGCGCCGTCCGGGAGGCCATCGATGACTGAGTCCACGACGGCGCTGGGGGATCCGCCCGCCGGGACGCCGCGCCTCGGCCTGTCCGGGCGACTGGCGCGCGCGTTCCAGACCAACCCGCTGACACCGGTGCTGGCCTTGGCCGCGTTGCTGCTTGGCCTTGTCGCGGTGATGGTCACACCGCGCGAGGAGGAGCCGCAGATCGACGTGACGATGGCCAACGTCTTCGTGCCCTTCCCGGGCGCGGCAGCGGCGGATGTCGAGGCCCTGGTCGGGGTGCCGCTGCAGCAGGCACTTTCCGAAGTGGAAGGCGTGAAGCACGTCTATGCGGCCAGCCGCCCCGGACTCGCCATCGTCACCGTCGAGTTCAAGGTCGGCGTAGCGCGCAAGGATGCCCTCGTCCGCCTGCACAACCAGGTCTTCGCCAACGCCGATTTCGTGTCCCCGGGGCTGGGTGTCGGGCCGCCGCTGGTGCGGCCGATGGGCATCGACGACGTCCCGGTGATGGCGTTGACGCTGTGGACCGACGACCCCGCGCGCGGCGCGACCGAGCTTGGTGCCGTGGCGCGCACGCTCGAGGCCGAGTTGAAGCGCGTGCCCGGTACCCGCGATGTGTTCACCATCGGCGCACCGCAGCGTGCGGTGATCGTGGAGCTTGACGCCCACCGGCTGGCGTCGCACGGCCTGAGCGTTGCCGAACTGCGGCAGACGCTCGTGGCCGCCAACGTGGTGCTGCAGGCGGGCGAGCGCGTCGATGCCAGCGGCACGCAGGTGCCGGTGACGGCCGGCACCTTCCTCGCCAGCGCGGTCGATGTGGCCGACCTCGTTCTCGGCTTGCCGGGCGGCCAACCGCTGCGTCTCGCCGATGTCGCGACGATCCGCGACGCGGCCGATCATCCCTCGGCCTACGTGTGGCATGCAGCCGGTGCGGGTGCGGGCGATGCCGCTGCGACGCCCGTGGACTGGGCACCCGCGGTCACGCTGGCGATCGCGAAGAAGCCCGGCGCCAATGCCGCCGACATCACCCGCGCCGTGCGCGAGCGCCTGGCGATGCTCGAGGGCTCGCTGATTCCCGAGGGCGTACAGGTCGAGGTGACGCGCGACTACGGCCTCAGCGCCAACGAGAAAGCGCTCACGCTGATCAAGAAGCTGGTGTTCGCGACCATGGCGGTGGTGCTGCTGGTGCTGGTGGCACTCGGCTGGCGCGAGGCGATCGTGGTCGGTGCCGCGGTGATCCTCACCCTCGCGGTCACGCTGTTCGCCAGTTGGGCGATGGGCTTCACCATCAACCGCGTCTCGCTGTTCGCGCTGATCTTCTCGATCGGCATCCTTGTCGACGACGCCATCGTGGTGGTCGAGAACATCCACCGCCACATGACGCGCGGCGGAAAATCGCTGCGCGAGGCGCTGCCGGCGGCGGTCGACGAGATCGGCGGCCCGACCATCCTGGCGACATTCACCGTCATCGCGGCCCTGCTGCCGATGGCCTTCGTCACTGGCCTGATGGGTCCGTACATGCGGCCCATCCCGATCAACGCCTCGGTCGGCATGCTGCTCTCGCTGCTGATCGCGCTGACGGTGACGCCGTGGCTGGCGGTGAAACTGCTGTCGCGCCATTACGCCCGCCTTGGTGACGGGTCCGGGCATGGTGAGGGCGGCGTCGCCGCACGGCTGCACGGCGTGTTCAATCGCCTGCTGCGGCCCTTCCTCGATCCGGCGCGCGGTGGCCCGCGGCGGCTGAAGCTGTTCGCCGGGGTTGGTGCCGCTGTCATCCTGTCGATGGGCCTGGTCGTCGTGCAGCTCGTGGTGCTGAAGATGCTGCCCTTCGACAACAAATCGGAACTGCAGGTGGTGGTGGATCTGCCGGAAGGCACGCCGCTGGAGCGTACCAATGCGTTGCTGCTGGAGCTGGGTGCTGAACTCCGCGAGCACCCCGAGGTGCTCGACCTGCAGGGCTACGCCGGCACCTCGGCACCGGTGAACTTCAACGGGCTGGTGCGCCAGTACGTCCTGCGCGCGGGGGCGAACCTTGGCGACCTGCAGGTGAATCTGGTCGACAAGAACGACCGCGACCTCGAGAGCCACGATCTCGCCCGCGCCTGGCGGCCGGCCTTGCAGGCGATCGCGGCGCGCTACGGTGCGGCGTTGAAGGTGGTCGAAGTGCCACCCGGCCCGCCCGTGCTGGCACCGCTGGTGGCCGAGGTGTACGGCCCCGACGCCGCGACGGTGCGTCGCATCGCCGAGGGCCTCGAAAGCCTCGCCCACGACACCGGAGGCCTTGTCGACATCGACAGCAGCCTCGAAGCCGAGGCCGGGCGCGAGACGCTGGTGGTGGACCGCGTGCGCGCCGCGCGGCTCGGCGTCAGCCAGCACGCCATCGCGGAAACGCTGGCACTGGCCGTTGGCGGCGTCGATGCCACCTACCTGCGCGACGGTGCTGCCCGACAGGCCATTCCGGTGCGCCTGCGTCTGCCGGCGGGCGAGCAGGCGCGCATCGACGAACTGCTGGCGTTGACGGTGCGCTCCGGGAATGGGCGACTGGTGCCGCTGGTGGAGCTCGTCGAGATCCGCCACGAGCCGTGGGAGCCCACGCGCTTGCAGAAAGACCTGCTGCCGGTCGTCTACGTGACGGCCGACGAGGCCAGCGCCATCGACTCGCCGCTGTACGGCATGTTCTCGCTGGTGGGTCGAGTCGATGAACTCGATGTCGGCGTGCCGGTCGAGCAACGCTTCTTCAGCGCGCCAGATGATCCGTTCGCCTTCACCATCAAGTGGGACGGCGAGTGGCAGGTGACGTGGCAGACCTTCCGCGACATGGGCCTCGCCTATGCCGCCGGCCTGCTGCTGATCTACCTGCTGATCGTCGCGCAGTTCCGCAGCTACCTCGTGCCACTGGTGATCATGGCGCCGATCCCGCTCACGGTGATCGGCGTTCTGCCCGGCCACGCGCTGCTGGGTGCGCAATTCACCGCCACCAGCATGATCGGCATGATCGCGCTGGCCGGGATCATCGTCCGCAATTCCATCCTGCTGGTGGACTTCATCAATCACGAGATCGCCAACGGCCGCAACCTCGCCGATGCCGTCGTCGAGGCCTGCGCGGTGCGCGCGCAGCCGATCGGCCTCACCGCGCTGGCGGCGATGGCCGGCGCGGTGTTCATCCTCGACGACCCGATCTTCAACGGCCTCGCCATCAGCCTGATCTTCGGCATCGCCGTATCGACCCTGCTGACCCTGATAGTCATTCCGCTGCTCTACTACGCTTGGCTTTCGCGTCGTGGCATCGATGCCGCGAGCCGCCCCTGATCACCCCACGCAAGGAAACCCGCATGTCCGAATCCTTCCCCGATGTCATCGATGGCCTGAACGCCGCCATCGCCAACCTACGCAAGGGCGCACCCGGCCCGATGCAGGCCTTCAGCGGCCTCGCCCGCGAGGCGATGAAGCCCGCGGCGCTCGACCTCAAGACCAAGGAGCTGCTGGCCATCGCCATCGCCATCGCCACCCGCTGCGAAGGCTGCGTGGGCTTCCACGTCAAGGCCGCGATCAAGGCCGGGGCGACGCGCGAGGAAGTGCTCGAAACCTGCTCACTGGCGATCTACATGGGTGCGGGACCGTCGATGATCTACGCGGCGGAGACGCTGCGCGCCTTCGACGAGATCGAGCCGACCCTGCGTTGATCGCGGCGGCTCCAGCAGCCGCGCGATCTCGGCCTGCAGCGCCTGTACCTCGGGCGCGAGGCGCAGGTTCGAGTCGCGCACCATGAACACGCCGGCCACGCCGGCCGTGCCATCCACCCAGCCCTGGAAGCCGAACGCGCCGGGGCTGGACTCGATCACCGGCAGCCCGGCGCGCGCCGTGGGCAGAATCCAGAAGCCGAAGCCATAGCCCCAGCCTGGATAGCGATCCACCGAGGGCGGCACATCGGTGCGCACGAGGCCGGCGGCGTGGTCGCGCTGCATGGCGCGGAGCGTGTCGGGCGCCAGATAGCGTTGCCCGGCATTCGGCCCGTCGACGATCAGGCCATCGGCCTGCCACATCGCCATCAAGCGGCGGTAGTCGCCGAGGGTGCTGCGCACACCGCCGCCGATGCGCGGATTCGGCACGCTGACCAGGCCGGGTGCCGTGCTGCCGAGGGCGTAGTCGGTGGCGACCAGACCGAGCGGCGCGGCCAGCTCGCGCGCGAACAGCGCATCCCAGGACAGGCCGGTGGCGCGCTCGGCCATGGCGCCGGCCACCTGCATCGACAGCCCACCGTAAGCGAAGGTGGTGCCCGGTGCCGCTGCCATCGGCCCGGCGAGGATCTGCGCCGCACAGGCCTGCAGCGTGGTCAGCGCGTTGGCGATGCAGCCCGACTCGTCGCCGGGCAGCCCGCTGGTGTGCGCGAACAACTGCGCCAGCGTGATGCCGTGCCTGTCGGCGGGCGCGGTGGGCCACCACTCGCCCACCGTGCTGGTCCAGCGCAGCGTGCCGCGTTCGACGAGGCGTGCCAGCACCAGCGCCGACACCCACTTGCTCGCCGATGCGATCGGGAGGCGTGTGGTGTCCGCGTAGCCGCCGTAGTGCGCCGTCAGCACATCGCGGCCGTTGTGCGACACCCACAGCGAGGCACCCTCGAGGCGGTGGCGCGCAACCAGCGACTGCATCCGCGCGTCGATCGCGGCGAGGTCGGGCTTGCCGGTGCTGGATCGCGACAGTGCCTGCGCGGCGGCGTGCGCGGGAACGGCGAGCAGCAGGCTCAGGGCGATGGCGGTAAGGAATCGGCGCATGGAGCGGAAAACGCGGCAGTGCGGGGCGAGGTTGACGCCGGAGTGTGGCAGGCTACCGGAATGTATTCCGCCGACGCATCCACCCATGCACCGCTGATCGCTGCACTGCCCGGGGTGCTCTCGATCCGCTGGGCGTCCGAGTTCATCCTCGCCGACAATGGCGGGGTGTCCGGCTCGACGAGTCCGTGCATTGATGCAGGGGCGGTGCTGATGGTGCCGCTGTGCGGTACCGATCTGGGGCAACGCTCCGATTTCCTCGACGTCGAACAGCTCTGGCGATCCGCCGAGCAGCCCGGACGCTATCGGATCGTCAACTGCGCCTGTGGCGTTGCCAGCGATGCCGAAGTCGATGCGGGCATCGCAGTAAGCCACCCGGATCGCTCGACCATCCTCTGGGACATCGGCGTGCAGGGCATGCGCGGGATGTTTCCGCGACCGCCGCCATGGGGCGACCAGCCGGGCATCATCCGGCTCGCGTTCGATCGTGACGAGTACGAGCGCCGCATCCGCGAGTTTGTGCGCGCCATGCAGGCACGCGCTGTGCAGCCGATACGCTGGGACGCGATCGGCCATCTGCACTGCGGCGGGGATCGCGCCATCGAAGCCGGCCGGGCGGAATATCCGCAGGTCGAGGCTCTGCCGGTCAGGGTGTGGCTGCCGAATTTCAACGGCACGCAGCGCGAAGAACTGCTCGCCATGGATGCCGATGCGCCCTTTGTGCGCGGCCTGCCCGTGGAGGAGGCCGAGGATGGCTGGCCGCCGCTGGGCTGACACCGGCCACGGCGGGCGGGTTGGCGAACCATGCAAATGCCGGCATCAGCCAAGCTGGCCTCCGTTTCCGCCCGCTTCCGCCTCGACGACCTTGAAGCCGGCGAGCCGCCGGTGGAGTTCGGTCTGCGCGAGTGGCACCAGCGTGCGGCCTGAGCGCGAGCGGGGAATGGCCGCGAGCGAGCGATGAGCGCGCCGCGAACGAAAGCGGATCGCGTCGATGTGGTTGTCATCGGCGGCGGTGCGGCCGGGCTGATGACAGCCTTGACGGCCGGCCGTCGCGGCCGCCGTGTGCGCGTGATCGAGCACGCCAACCGCTGCGGCAAGAAGATCCTGATGTCGGGCGGCGGGCGCTGCAACTTCACGAATACGGGCACCACGCCGGCGAACTTCCTGTCCGCCAACCCGCATTTCTGCAAGTCGGCCCTCGCGCGCTACACGCCGGCACAGTTCATCGCGATGGTCGAGCGCCACGGCATCGCCTATCACGAGAAGGAGTTCGGCCAGCTGTTCTGCGACGACAGCAGCAAGCAGATCGTGGCGATGCTGCTGGCCGAGTGCGAGGCGGCGGGCGTCGATGTGCGCACCGCGTGTTCCGTCGAATCGGTCGCGGCAATCGTGCCGCTCGCCCCCGCTGCGCGCGACGAAGCGGATGGCGCGGACGATTCCCGATCGGTGCACAACGACGCGATGCGCTTTCGCATCATCAGCGCGCAGGGCGTGGTCGACTGCGGATCGCTGGTGGTCGCCACCGGCGGGCTGTCGATCCCGAGCATGGGCGCCACCGGCTTCGGCTACACGCTGGCCAAGCAGTTCGGCCACGCGCTGCTGCCCACCCGCGCCGGGCTGGTGCCGCTCACGCAGACCGGCAAGCCGGCCGAGCAGATGGCCGGGCTTGCGGGCGTGGCGCTGCCGGTGACGGCGCGCAGCGGCAAAATCAGCTTCAGCAACGCGATGCTGATCACCCATCGCGGCATCAGCGGCCCGGCCATCCTGCAGATCTCGAACTACTGGCAGCCCGGCGACGCGCTCGAGATCGACCTGCTGCCCGGCCTGGATGCGCTCGAAACGCTCACCGCGCTGCGCACCGCGCGGCCCGACGCGCAGTTGCGCACGGTGCTTGCCGAGCTGCTGCCCAAGCGCCTCGCCGAGCGCCTGTGCGAGACGGTGTTCGAGAGCCGGCCGATGCGCCAGTACGATCCCACGCCGCTGCGGCGGATCGCCGGAACACTCGCGCGCTTCCCGCTGGTGTGCAGCGGCACCGAGGGCTACCGCACGGCCGAAGTCACACTGGGCGGTGTCGATACAAGTGAGGTGTCGTCGAGCACGATGGAAAGCCGCCGCGTGCCGGGGCTGTACTTCGTCGGCGAAGTGCTCGATGTCGCCGGCTGGCTCGGCGGCTACAACTTCCAGTGGGCCTGGGCGTCGGGGCATGCGGCGGGGCAGAGCGTCTGACGTCGCGCCGCTTCGCGCCGTTCCGCGCCGTTCCGCGCCGTTCCGCACTGCTCTGCGCCAACCCTTGGCCGCTCGACGCGCTGACGCCCCGCCGCGAAAATGGGCGGAATGAATCCCTGCCGCACCACTTTCCCGCACCCGCTCGTCGACATCGGCGCCAACCTGACGCACGAGAGCTTCGGCCACGACCTCGACGCCGTGCTCGAACGCGCGCGTGAGGCCAGCGTCCACCAGCTCGTCGTCACCGGCGCCTCGCGCGAGGGCTCGCGCCACGCGCTGGAGCTCGCCCGCGCGCATCCGGGCCGGCTGTTCGCCACCGCCGGTGTGCATCCGCATCACGCCATCGAAGTGACCGACGAGGCCGTTGCCGAGCTGCGCGAGCTGCTCACCCATCCGCAGGTGGTCGCGGTGGGCGAATGCGGCCTCGACTATTTCCGCGATTTCGCCCCGCGCCACGCCCAGCAGCGTGCTTTCGAGCGCCAATTGGAGCTCGCCGCGGAATGCGGCAAGCCGCTGTTCCTGCACCAGCGCGACGCCCACGACGACTTCCTCGCCATCCTCAAGCCGTACTTGTCGCGCTGCGGCCCGGCGGTGGTGCACTGCTTCACTGGCGACGAGCGCGCGCTGATGGCATCGCTCGACGCCGGCTGTTTCATCGGCATCACCGGCTGGCTCTGCGACGAGCGCCGCGGCCAGCACCTGCGCGAGCTGGTGAAGCGCATCCCGGCCGACCGCCTGATGGTCGAAACCGACAGCCCCTACCTGCTGCCGCGCACGCTCAAACCCACGCCGAAAGACCGTCGGAATGAACCGGCCTTTCTGCCGCACATCGTCGAGGAACTCGCCCGCGACCGCGGTGAGGACGTGGCGGTGACGGCGGCGAGCACCACCGCCACCGCGCGAGCGTTCTTTCGACTCCCGAAAGATTGAACGATCTTAATACGATTTATCTGCTAAGGATAAAGTCGCAAACGTTGAGATAGACTCGGCGCATGGACCCCATCGCCAACCCCTACGCGCCGGGCGCCGGCGCCCCGCCGCCCGAGCTTGCCGGCCGCGACGCCCTGATCGAGCAGGTGCGCATCGCCACCGAGCGCGTGCGCATCGGCCGGCAGGCCAAGAGCGTGCTGATGATCGGCCTAAGAGGCGTCGGCAAGACCGTGCTGCTCGACCGCATGCGGCAGGACGCCGAGGCCGCGGGCATGGAGACCATCCGCATCGAAGCGCCGGAAGGCCGCTCGCTGCCGGCCATGCTGGCGCCGCAGCTGCGATTGGCCCTGCTGCGCCTCTCACGGCGCGAGCAGGCCAAGGACCTCGCCAGCCGCGGCCTGCGCGCGCTGGCCGGTTTTGCGAAATCGCTGAAGCTGAAGTACGCCGACCTCGAAGTGGGCATCGACCTCGACCCCGAGCCCGGCCTCGCCGACAACGGCGACCTCGAGCACGACCTGCAGGCCCTGCTCGAAGCCGCCGGCCGCGCCGCGCAGGCCGACGGCACGGCGCTGCTGCTCTTCATTGACGAGCTGCAGTACGTGCCCGAGGAGCAGCTCGCCTCGCTCGTCACGGCACTCCACCGCTGCGCGCAGCAGCAGGTGCCGGTGATGCTGGTCGGCGCCGGCCTGCCGCAGCTTCCGGGACAGATGGGCCGTGCGAAGTCGTACGCCGAGCGATTGTTCGCGTTTCCCTTCATCGGCCCGCTCGACGCCACGGCCGCGCGCGATGCGCTGGAAGTGCCGGCGGCTGCGCTTGACGTGCGCTTCGAGCCGCAAGCGACCGAACAGATCATCGCCGCCACCGAGGGCTACCCGTACTTCCTGCAGGAGTGGGGCAAGCACGCGTGGGACGTCGCGAAGGCCTCGCCGATCACCGCCGCCGACGTCGACGCCGCGGCGCAAGTCGCGGTCGCCGCGCTCGACGAAAGCTTCTTCCGCGTGCGCTTCGATCGCCTGACGCTCGCCGAGAAGCGCTACCTGCGCGCGATGGCCGAGCTCGGCCCCGGCCCGCACCGCTCCGGCGACGTGGCCGAGGCGCTGGGCCGCAAGGTCACCGCGATGGCGCCGATCCGCGCGCAGCTGATCGACAAGGGCATGGTGTGGAGCCCGAACCACGGCGATACCGCGTTCACCGTGCCGATGTTCGATGCGTACCTGCGGCGGATCATGCCGGGCGAGGATTGGCGGGAGAGCTGAGCAGGGCGGCGCGACGCGCCCGCGTTCGCGACAGCTCAGCTCCGCAATCCCACCCCCCGCTGCAGCAGCCACAGCCCCAGCCACGTCAGCGCGACGACGAAGCCGATCATCACCGCATAGGCCGTCCACAGCGGCACGTCGCTGACGCCGAGCAGCCCGTAGCGGAAGCCGTTGACCATGTAGAAGATCGGGTTGGCGTGCGTGGCGGCGTGCGCCCACGGCGGCAACAGCGAGACCGAATAGAACACGCCGCCGAGGTAGGTGAGCGGTGTGAGGATGAAGGTCGGGATGATCGCGATGTCGTCGAACTTTTTCGCGTACACCGCATTGACGAAGCCCGCCAGCGAGAAGATCACCGCACCCAGCAGCACGGTGCTGAGGGTGGCGACCCAGTCGTGCACGCGCACGTCGGTGAACAGCATGGCCACGCCCAGCACGATCGCGCCGACCATGAAGCCTCTGAGCACCGCGCCAGCCACGTAGCCGCCCAAGATCACCCGGTTCGGCAGCGGCGCCACCAGCAATTCCTCGATGTGGCGGCCGAACTTGGCGCCGAAGAAGCTCGAGCTGATGTTGCCGTAGGCGTTCTGGATCACTGCCATCATCACCAGCCCCGGCACGATGAAGTCGAGGTAGGTGAAGCCGCCCATGTCGCCGATCTTGCTGCCGATCAGCTTGCCGAAGATCAGGAAGTACAGCGTCATGGTGATCGCCGGCGGCACCAGCGTCTGGCCCCAGATGCGGACGATGCGCGCGACTTCGCGGCGCACGATGGTGCGCAGCGCGATCCAGTCCGGGTTGCCGGCGTTCGTGGTCATCGCGGTGGTGTCCGGCGTTTTCATGCGGCGTCCCTGGTGGTCAGGCGCACGAACAGCTCTTCGAGTCGGTTCGTCTGATTGCGCATCGAGCGCACGGTGATGCCGGCCTGCTGGAACGCCGCGAACACGCGGTTCAAATCCATCCCGCGCGGCATCTCGACGAGCAGCGTGTGGTCGTTCTCGGCCTGCAGTCGCACGCCTTCGACGCCCGGCAGGTTGTGCGGCAGCATGCCTTCGATGTCGAACACGAAGCCCTCGACATCGAGCTTGGCCAGCAGCGCGCGCATCGGGCCCTGTTCGACGATGCGGCCCTTGTCGATGATGGCGAGGTTGCGGCAGAGGCTCTCGGCTTCCTCGAGGTAGTGCGTGGTGAGGATGATCGTGGTGCCCTGCGCGTTGATCTCGCGCAGCAGCTTCCACATGCCGCGGCGGATCTCGATGTCGACGCCCGCAGTGGGCTCGTCGAGGATCAGCAGCTTCGGCGTCGTCATCATCGCCCGGGCGATCATCAGCCGGCGCTTCATGCCGCCCGAGAGCGTGCGGCTCATCACCTGCGCCTTCTCCCAGAGCTGCGCCACTTTCAGCTGCTGCTCGGCGCGATGCTCGGCCTCCGCACGCGGCACGCCGTAGAAGCCGGCGTAGTTGACGAGGATGTCGAACGGCGTCTCGAACATGTTGAAGTTGACCTCCTGCGGCACCAGCCCGAGCAGGCGCATCGCCTCCTCGCGCCGGGCGAAGCGGTCGACACCGAAGATCGACACCGCGCCCGACGTGGCGTTCACCAGCGAACAGACGATGCCGATCAGCGTGCTCTTGCCCGCGCCGTTCGGGCCGAGCAGGGCGAAGAAATCGCCGGGCTGCACGGCCAGCGAGACGCCCTTCAGCGCTTCGGTCTTGTTGCCGTAGGTCTTGCGGAGGTCGGTGACACAGAGCGCGGGAGCGGCGGTGGGAGCGGCCATGAGCCTGGGCGGCGGCGGGCGGGAGTGCAGGCGGGCCAGTATAGGTCGCGGCGTCGGCGGGCCTCGGACACCTCGGGCCACGCCTGCCGGAATGCTGCGTTCAGCGTCGCGGAACGCCGCGGTGGCGCGGCTCACCGGTGTGTCGTCGCCTCCGCCGCCAGCAGCGCGCGCTTGCGCTCCAGCCCCCAGCGGTAGCCGCCCAAGGCGCCATCGCCGCGCAGCACGCGATGGCAGGGCACCAACACGGCGACGCGATTCGCAGCACAGGCCGTGCCCACGGCGCGCGTGGCCTTTGGCGCTTCGATGCCGGCGGCGACGTCGGCATACGAGCGCGTCTCGCCGAGCGGAATGCCTTGCAGGAAGCGCCACACCCGCATCTGGAAGGCGGTGCCGCGCAGGTCGAGCGGCAGCTCGGGTGCGGGGCCTGAGCGCGCCAGATGGGCGTCGAGTGCGTTCATCCAGGCATCGAGCCGGGCGTCCGGCGGGCCACGGGCGTCGTCGTCGGTGGCGGTCGTTGGCGGGCCGGAGGCCCGCGCGGTACTCGCCAGCAGCACCGCCCTCGGAAACTCGCGCGCCAGTCCGGCCTGCAGCGCATCGGTGTCATCGCCGAACTGCGCGAAGCACACGCCGCGTCCGGTGGCGGCCATCGCCAGCCAGCCGAGCCGTGTCTTCCGCACGGCCCAGTGGATGGCCTCACCGGGCGCGCCGTCGCGATACGCGGTGGGCGTCATGCCGAGGTCGCGCTGCGCTTCGCCGTACACGCGGCTGGGCGAGCCGAAGCCGGCCTCGAGGATGGCGTCGGTGACGCGCGAGCCGGCTTTCAGCGCGGCCTTCAGCCGGCCGAGGCGCGCGGCGTCCTGCAGGGCCTTCGGCGAGAGCCCGATGAGCGCGGCGAAGCGGCGCTGGAACGCCGACGGCGAGAGCCCGAAGCCGGCCGCCAGATCGGCCAGCGGCCAGGGCTGATCGGCGCGGGCGATGATGGCGCGGGCCAAGGTGATCAGGGCGTGGTCGGTGGGCGTCGTCATGCGCTCGCAGTCTGCACAGCCGCGATCCGGGCCGCACTCCGCTTCTTGCGACCCGCGATGCCGCCGGCGTCGGCCCGCGCCGGCCCGCGCTGGCCCGCGCCGGGCCATAATCCGCGCCTTCAACGGAGTCCGGCCTTGATCCCCCAATTCCCGATGCGGCTGGTCGCCAAGCGCATGCTGGCCCCGGCGGTCGTCCACCTGAGCTTCCAGCGCGCTGACGGCCAGGCGCTGGACTACATCCCCGGCCAGTTCATCCAGATCCACCTGACCGGCCGCGACGGCCAGCCCACCAAGCGCAGCTACTCGCTGGCCACCATCCACGACCACGCCATGGGCCCCGGCGAGGCGGTCGATATCGCCGCTTCCTACGTGCCCGGCGGCACCGCGACGGCGTTGTTCGAGGGCCTGCAGCCCGGCGACGAAGTCACCGCCAGCGGCCCGTTCGGGCGCTTCTGCCTGATGCCGGGCGATGCCAACCGCCGCTACCTGCTGCTCGCCACCGGCACCGGCGTCACGCCCTATCGCTCGATGCTGCCGCTGCTGGAGACGGCCATCGTCGAGCGCGGCGTCGAGGTGGTGTTGCTGTTTGGCGCGCGCTCGGAAGAGGAACTGATCTACGCCGACGACTTCCGCGCGATGGCGGCACAGCACCCGGCGCGGTTCCGCTTCGTCCCCTGCTACTCGCGCGTGTTCAACGAGGCCGCCGGCCCCGACGCCCGCCGCGGCCATGTCACCGGGCACCTGGCGGAGTTCGCCCCGCAGCCCGCCAGCGATATCGCCTACCTGTGCGGCAACCCGAACATGGTCGACGCCGCGTTCGAGGCGCTGAAAGCCGCGGGCCTGCCGATGCCGGCGATCCGGCGCGAGAAGTACGTAAGCTCGGCGAATCCGAAACGCCAGTCGACGTAGTATCGACCGGGGGTGCGTCGCGCAGAATGGCACGACCCCTGCCGCGGCATCGCACCCGCGTCAGCCTCGCGCGCCTGATTGACGAAGCGATCGAATCCCTGTTCAACGACGCCCACTGAGCCATGGACGCCCCCGCCGCTGCGCCCCTTCCTGCCGCCGACCACCGTCCGCACGCCGCGGCCGACCTCCTGCCTCTCCCCGACGCGCCGCCCACGCCCACGCCGCCGTGGCGCATGGTCTTCCGCTTCCTTGGTGGCGCCGCCATGGGTGCGGCCTTCGTCCTTGTCGGCGTCGAGACGGCCGACGCCCTCGGGATCGACTGGCGCGCGCTGTTCCCGGAGGCGGCGGGCATCTGGCGATGGGTGATCGGTGCGGCGCTGCTGCTCCTGGCCTTCTGGGTGCAGGTTGTGGTGCACGAAGCCGGCCATGCGCTGGCGGGCGTGGCCGGCGGCTTGCGCCCACTGGCCTTCGGCGTGGGACCGCTCCGGCTGGAGCGTGGTGGCGACGGTTGGCGCTTCCGCTGGGGCGGCAGTCTCTCGGGCATCGGCGGCTTCGCCGCCCTCCTGCCGCCCGCCGATGGATCGCCGTCGCGCGGGGTGCAGGCGGCCTACCTGCTCGGGGGCGTGGCGGCCAACGCACTCCTGGCCTTCGTGGCCCTGTGGGTGCTGGCGGTGTCGCCCCCCGATGCCCTGCGCGGCCTGCTTGTTGCGCTGGCGGTCACCGGCCTGTTCCTCGCGGTGGTGAACCTCGTGCCTCTCCGGAGTCACGGATGGCTCAGCGATGGTGCCGGCCTGTGGTCGCTGTGGCGGCAGCCGGGCCTGGCCTTCGCGTCGATCACCCTGCAGCAGGTGGTGCAGGCGAGCATGGACGGTGTGCGTCCGCGCGACTGGCCGGCGGCGCTGCTGCCGGCGGACGACGCCGCGTTCGACGAGTACGGCGAGCCGCCGCTCGACACCGCCATCGCGATGATGCGCCTGAGCCGCGCGCTCGACGCGGGCCAGACCGGACAGGCCGAGGCCGCTGCGCGTTACCTCCATGCGGCATGGCCCACGGCGTCGCTCGCCGTGCGCCCGGGAATCGCGGGATGCCTCGCCGTGCATTGCCTGCTTGTGCGCAAAGACGCCGTCGCGGTACGCGCTTGGCGCGAGCGCATGGGCGGTTCCCCGCTCGACGGCAGCTGCCACGAGGCCTGGCTGGACGCCGAACTGGCGCTGGCCGACGGCGACCTTGCCGCGGCCCGGGACGGCCACGCGCAAGCCGTTGCCGCCCTGCCCCGGATCCACGATGGCGGCACCCGCATCGCCGTCGCCGAACACCTCGATGACCTCGCCAAGCGTATCGCCGAGCCGGCGGCCTGACCGTGGCCCCCCTCCCGCTCCGCCCCACCCCAGGAGAACCCGCGTGATCCGAACCCCCTTGGTCGCCGCCGTGATGCTCGGCCTGCTGGCGGCCAGCCCTTCCGCCGCCGCGCGCGCGCTCGGCAGTCTGCATTTCCAGCCCTGCACCTTGCCGGCGGCCGGTTCGGCGGCGCCGGTGGAGGCGCAGTGCACCACCCTCGCCGTCCCTGAGAACCGCGCCGAGCCCGACGGGCGGCAGATCGAACTCGCGATCGCCTGGGTGCCCACCGACGGCGAGGCCGAGCCCGACCCCGTCTTCATGCTGGCGGGCGGCCCCGGGCAGGGCGCGCGCGCAACGTTTCCGGCGGTCGCGCCGGGCTTCCGCGACGTGATGCGCACGCGCAACATCATCCTCGTCGACCAGCGCGGCACCGGCGATTCGCATCCGCTGGCCTGCCGCGATGCCGAGGGCAACAACGCCTTCGGCGACCCCAGCGACGAGAGCCCCGAAGGCGCGCGGCGCTTCGCGGAAGCCTGCCTCGCCGCGCTCTCGAAGATCGCCGACGTGCGCCACTACACCACCACCGACGCGGTGGCCGACCTCGACGCGGTGCGCC
>DMHI01000032.1:0-548 GCA_003449515.1 Lysobacteraceae bacterium
CAGGGCTTCGGCTGGGCCAGCACCTACGAGAGCGGCATGGCCGGCCACACCATCACCAGCGGCATCGAAGGCGCGTGGACGCCGACGCCGACGACGTGGGACATGAGCTACTTCGAGACGCTGTTCGGCTTCGAGTGGGAGCTGACCAAGAGCCCCGCCGGCGCGCACCAGTGGAAGCCGAAGGGCGACGCTGGCCGCAGCGTGCCCGACGCGCACACACCCGGCGTGTTCCACCAGCCGATGATGACCACCGCGGATTTGGCACTGCGCTTCGATCCGGCCTACGAGAAGATCTCGCGCGACTTCATGGCCAACCCGCAGAAGTTCGCCGACGCCTTCGCCCGCGCCTGGTTCAAGCTCACGCACCGCGACATGGGCCCGCGCGCGCGCTACCTCGGCAAGCTGGTGCCGAAGGAAGTGCTGATCTGGCAAGACCCGGTGCCGGCCGTCGACCACCCGCTGGTGGACAGCGCCGACATCGCCACGCTGAAGTCGAAGGTGCTGGCCAGCGGCCTGACCATCCCGCAACTGGTCGCCACCGCCTGGGC
>DMHI01000032.1:942-3754 GCA_003449515.1 Lysobacteraceae bacterium
GCACCGCAGAAGGACTGGGAGGCCAACCAGCCGGCGCAGCTCGCCAAGGTGCTGGCCACGCTTGAAGGCCTCCAGAAGGACTTCAACGCCAGTGCGAGCGGTGGCAAGAAGGTGTCGCTCGCTGATCTCATCGTGATCGCCGGCAACGCGGCCGTTGAAGCCGCGGCCAAGAAGGGCGGCATCGACATCACCGTGCCCTTCCATGCCGGCCGCACCGACGCGACGGCCGCGATGACCGACGCCGACTCGTTCGCGCCGCTGGAGCCCAAGGTCGACGGCTTCCGCAACTACGTGCAGAAAGGCCACGAGGGCTCGGAAGCCGAGCTGCTGGTCGACCGCGCCGCACTCTTGGGCCTCTCCGCACCGGAGATGACCGTGCTGGTGGGCGGCCTGCGCGCGCTCGACGCCAACTGGGGCGGGACGAAGCACGGCGTGTTCACCGCGCGGCCCGGCACCTTGAGCAACGACTTCTTCGTGAACCTGCTCGACATGAACACGAAGTGGAAGCGCACCGATGCCAACCGCGACCTCCTCGAAGGCCGCGACCGCCAGAGCGGCGCGCTGAAGTGGACCGGCACGGTGAGCGACCTCGTGTTCGGCTCGAACTCGCAGCTGCGCGCGATCGCCGAGGTGTACGCGGAGAAGGGCCACGAGAAGAAGTTCGTCGAGGACTTCGTCAAGGCCTGGACCAAGGTGATGGAGGCGGATCGCTTCGACCTGCGCTGATCGGCGAGGGCGGAGGCATCGACGGGGCGGGCTGGCGGAAGCTGGCTCGCCCTGTTTCGTTTGCGCGGCATCACGCGGTTCAGCGTGTGCGACACCGCGCACCCGCGTGTCGACGCTGGCCCGCCCCATCGCCTTCAACGCAACCTGCCCGGCGGCCCGCTCGAAGGGTGCGTCCCTGCACCTCGAGCGGCGGCTCATCCATGAGCCGCCCTTCGGGCTGTCGCCTGATGATCCGGCCGGGGCTCCTGAGTCGCATCGCCACGCGGGTGCGCGGTGTCGCTTGCTGCAATCCGCAATGGCCCGAAAAAAAGCCGCGAGTCCGCCACGGCCCGCCCAGCTCGCGATGACGCCCCAACCTCGCCGAGAGCGGTGGGAAGAGTGCGGCGAGCGTGCGGCGGCGCGCGCGTGCGTTTCGTTTCGGACTCGCCGAACGCCGCGTGCGCCAGCACCGTGTCGGCCGCCAAGGCGAATAAGGAGCCCCGGCGCGATACCCAGGCGCACGCCGCGCAGCGGTGGCGCATGGATGCGCCATCCGCTCGAGCGACAAGGACGTCGCATTCGAGCGGACAGCCGGGCAGCGATCCAAAGCAGGTGACGGGGCGGGACAGCCTTGGCGGCCGACACGGCGCTGGCGCCACTCACGCGCTGCGCGTTTCCAACACCAAAACGAACCGCGCCGCACGCCGCTAAACTCACGTCCACCCCACCGCGAGCCGCCGCCATGCCCATCCGCCCCTTCCGCGACAAGACGCCCGTGCTCGGTGAACGCTGCTACGTCGACGAGGGCGCGCACCTGATCGGCGACGTGGTGCTCGGCGACGACGCCTCGCTGTGGCCGGGTGTTGTCGTTCGCGGCGACGTGAATCACATCCGCATCGGCGCGCGCACCAATGTGCAGGACGGCACGATCATCCACGTCACGCACGACGGCCCCTACACGCAGGCCGATGGGTTCCCGACGATCATCGGTGCCGATGTCACCATCGGGCATGCGGCCTGCATCCACGCCTGCACCATCGAGGACGCCTGCCTGATCGGCATGAAGGCGCTGGTGCTCGACGGCGCGGTGGTGCGCCAGCACGGCTTCGTCGGTGCCGGCGCGGTGGTGCCGCCGGGCAAGGTGGTGGAGAGCGGCGAGCTGTGGCTGGGCAATCCGGCCAAGCCGGTGCGCCGCCTGAGCGACCGCGAGATCGAGCAGCTCTACTACTCGGCCAAGCACTACGTGCGGCTGAAGGACCAGTACCTCGGGCTGCCGCCGGGCTGAGCCGCGTCGCAGGCGGCGCTACTCCGCGGTGCGCAGCGCCACGGCCTCGGCGCGCAGGGCGTCGTAGACCGGATCGGTGTCGGGCATCTCGCCGTGCCAGAGGCGGAAGGTCTCCGCCGCCTGCTCGACCAGCATGCCAAGGCCATCGAGCGCGATATCGCAATGCCGCGAGCGCGCCCAGCTGAGGAAGGCGATCGCCGCTTCTCCGTAGCTCAGGTCGACGGCGAGGGTGCGGGCGTTGGCGAGGCTCGACGGCAGGGGCATCACGATGGTGCTGCGGCCGGCCGAGGTCGCGTTGACGATCATGTCGAACGTGCCGAGGTTGCCCAGATCGTCCCAGTAGCGCGTGTACACGCGACCGGGCTGGCCGAGCCGGTCGCTGAGCGCATCGGCGCGCTCCGGGCTGCGGTTGACGATGCACAGCGAGTCGATGCCGGCGTCGAGCAGGGCCGGCGCGACCCCGTGCGCAGCGCCGCCAGCGCCCAGAAGCAGTACCCGGCGTGCGCGCAGGTCGAGGCGGTGGCGCTCGGTGAGGTCATGCACCAGGCCAGCGCCGTCGGTGTTGTCGCCATGCCAGCCGCCCGCACCGCGGATCAGGGTGTTCACCGCACCGCTGCGACGCGCACGCTCCGACAGGGTGGCGCACAGCGCACGCGCAGCCTCCTTGTGCGGCAGGGTCACGTTGAGGCCCTGTCCGCCCTCTTCGGCGAACGCCGCCACCGCTTCGCCGAACCCGTCGGGCGCGACGTCGATCAGCCCGTAATCGATGGCGATGCCGCACTGCTCGCCGAAGGCGGCATGGATGCGCGGCGACAGCGAGTG
>DMHI01000190.1 GCA_003449515.1 Lysobacteraceae bacterium
ACGAGCCCGAGCCGCTGGAAGTCGTGCCTTGGCGCCTCGATTGCCTGCACGAGCTGATGCTGCGCGAGGAGTTCTCCGAAGGCCGCTCGATCGCCGCGTTGTTCCTGGTGCGCGAGTGGCTGGCGCAGGGCCGGCCGACGCCGTGAGCGCGGTCATCCATGCCGGCGCCGTGGGCAGCGCGCTGCGCGTCGCCGCCGCGCTGCGTGAACCCACGATCGCGCTGGCCGAGGCCGCCGGGCGGGCGATCATGGCCGTCTACGCCCGCGAATTCGCCGTCGAATCGAAAGCCGACCGCTCGCCGCTGACCGAGGCCGATCTCGCCTCGCATCGCCTCCTCGTCGCCGGACTCGAGGCGCTGACGCCGGACATTCCGGTGCTGTCGGAGGAATCGGCCGCGCTCGACCCCGGCCTGCGCCGCGCGTGGCCGCGGCTGTGGCTGGTCGATCCGCTCGATGGCACCCGCGAGTTCGTGAAGAAGAATGGCGAGTTCTGCGTCTGCATCGCGCTGATCGAGCACGGCGCGCCGGTGCTCGGCCTGGTGCACGCGCCAGTGGGCGGCGTGACGTGGTCGGCGCTCGCGGGCGAGGGCGCCTGGCGGCGGGAACGCGCGGGTGCGGAGGTGGCGCTCGCCGCGGTCGGCGTCGCGCAGGCGACAGCGGCAGCGCCGGCAGCGTGCGCCACGACCAATTCCGCAACGCCGCCGCTCGGGCTGCGCGTCGCGGCCAGCCGCTCGCACCTCGATGCGCGCACCGCCGCGCTGCTCGAACGCCTGCCTGAGGCCGAGCGCGTGCCGATGGGTTCGGCACTGAAGTTCGGCCTGCTCGCGGAAGGTCGCCTCGATCTCTACCCGCGCTTTGGCCCCACCTCCGAATGGGACACCGCCGCCGGGCAATGCCTGGTCGAAGCGGTGGGCGGCGCGGTGTTTGATCTCGCAGGCCAGCCGCTGCGCTACAACCAGCGCGCCACCCTGCTCAATGGCGATTTCGTCGCCGTCCGCGACACGCGCCTGCCGTGGAGGGACTGGCTTGACTGACGCGATGCAGCGCAAGGCCTTGGAAGCGCTCGACATCGACGCCGTCGACGGCGTGCTGTCGCGCATCGACACCCTGCTCGCGGTGATGGCGCGGCTGCGCGATCCCGCGCGCGGCTGCCCCTGGGACGTGAAGCAGGACTTCGCCAGCATCGCCACCTACACCATCGAGGAAGCCTACGAGGTGGCCGAGGCCATCGACCGCGGCGATCTCGGTGATCTGAAGGACGAGCTTGGCGACCTGCTGCTGCAGGTGGTGTTCCACGCGCAGATGGCGAACGAGCGGGGCGCCTTCGGGTTCGGCGATGTCGTCGCTGCCATCAACGACAAGATGATCCGCCGCCACCCGCACGTGTTCGGGTCGGCACCGGTCGAGGATGCCGACGCGCAGACCGCCGCATGGGAGGCGATGAAGGCCGCCGAGCGCGTGGCGAAGCGCCGTGATGGCCACGGCGCGGGCTCGCCGCCCTCGGTGCTCGACGATGTGCCGAAGGCCTTGCCCGAGTGGCAGCGCGCACTCAGACTGCAGAAGCGCGGCGCCAGCGTCGGCTACGACTGGCCGGGCCCGGCACCGGTGATCGACAAGCTGCACGAGGAAATCGAGGAAGTGCGCGGGGCCCTGGCGCTGCCGGCCTCGCCCGCGCGGCAGGACGCGCTGGAGGACGAGATCGGCGACCTGCTGTTCGTGGCGATGAACCTCGCGCGCAAGGCCAAGGTCGATCCGGGCACCGCGCTGCGCCGCGCGAATGCCAAGTACGAGCGCCGCTTCCGGCAGATGGAGGCGCTGGCCCGTGCGCAGGGGCAGGAGTTCGCCGCGCTCACGCTGACCGCGCAGGAGGCGCTGTGGCAGCAGGCGAAGCAAATCGAGCGCGGCGGGTGAGACAGCGCGCGCCCGTCGTCAGGTCAGTGCCACCACGAGGAATCACCGCCATGAGCACGACATCGAAGCCCGCTCCCGGTTTCGCCAGTTTCCGCGAGTTCTACCCGTTCTACCTCGGCGAGCACCGCAACCGCACCTCACGACGCCTGCATGTCATCGGCTCGGCCGCCGTGCTGCTGATCCTCGCGCTGGTGCTGGCGCAGGTGCTCGCTCCGTGGTGGTTGCTGGCCCTGCCGGTGGTCGGCTATGGCTTCGCCTGGGTCGGGCACTTCGTGTTCGAGAAGAACCGCCCGGCCACGTTCAAGCACCCGATCTACTCGCTGATGGGCGACTGGGTGATGTTCAAGGACGTGCTGACCGGGAAGATCCCGTTCTGACGCGCTTCGTCCGGTAGCCGCCGTCGCAGGCTTCACGCCCGACTCACCGGTACCGGCGCTCAATGGCGAGGTGATTTCACAAACCTGAACACACGATCCTCACATCCCTGAAGGAGCCCGCCATGCGCCGTGACGACCCCGCCGGACTGATCCTCGTCGTCGAGGACAACCGCAACCTCTCCGAGATGATGGGCGAGTACCTCGAAGCCCGCGGCTTCGGCGTCGACTACGCCGGCGACGGCCACGACGGCTTCCGCCTCGCCGTCGACAACAGCTACGACGTGATCGTGCTCGACCTGATGCTGCCGCGCATGGACGGCGTCGAGGTCTGCCGCAAGCTGCGCAACGAGGCCAAGAAGAGCACGCCGGTGCTGATGCTGACCGCGCGCGACACCCTGCAGGACAAGGTGATCGGCCTCGACGCCGGCGCCGACGACTACCTCGTCAAGCCCTTCGCCATCCAGGAGCTCGAAGCCCGCCTGCGCGCGCTGATCCGCCGCGACCGCCGCCAGGTGAGCGCCGAGGTGCTGAAGGTGGCCGACCTGATTCTCGACACCGCCTCGCTGCGCGTGACCCGCGGCGGCAAGGAGATCCAGCTCTCGCCGATCGGGTTGCGGCTGCTGACGATCCTGATGCGCGAATCGCCGCGCGTGGTGACCCGCCGCGACATCGAGCGCGAGATCTGGGGCGACGGCCTGCCGGATTCCGACACCCTGCGCAGCCACCTCTACAACCTGCGCAAGGCGATCGACCGGCCGTTCGAAAAGCAGCTGCTGCACACCGTGCAGACCGCCGGCTATCGGATCGCCGATCTCGACACGGCGCCCGCCGCCTGAGCCACGGCGGGAACGGATCGTCCATGACCGATGCCAGCGGCCTGCGCCGCAAGATCTGGATCGCCTTCATCCTGCAGGCGGCCGCGATCAGTTTCGCGGCCGTTCTGGGCGTGTACGGCGCCTCCGCGGTGCTCAAGCACCTGCTGATCCAGCGCGCGCTCACCGAGGAGGCCACGCACTTCTGGCACCGCAGCGACGCCAACCCGGCAGCCACGGCGCCCAACACCTTCAACATGACCGGCTTCGTGCTGGAGCACGGTGCCGACCGCTCGGCGCTGCCCGAGCCGCTGCGCCGGTTGCCGGTGGGCTTCCACAGCCTGCCGCGCGCGCAGGGCGGGGCGCTGGTGCTGGTGGAGCAGCGCGACGATCGCACGCTGTACCTGCTGTTCAAGCAGGAGCAGGTCGATGCGCTGGCGTTCTGGTTCGGCGTGGTGCCACTGGCGCTGGTGCTGGTCGTGGTCTACGTGATCGCCTGGAGCACCTACCGCGCGTCGCGCCGCGCGGTGTCGCCGGTGATCTGGCTGGCCTCACAGGTGCAGCGCTGGGATCCGAAGCACCCGGAAGTCAGCAGCCTCAAGCCCGAGAACCTGCCGGTCGATGTGGAGGGCGAGACCCTGGTGCTGGCCTCGTCGCTGCATGACTTCGGCAACCGCATCGAGGAACTGGTGCAGCGCGAGCGCAACTTCACCCGCGATGCCTCGCACGAGCTGCGCACGCCGCTGGCGGTGATCCGCATGGCCGCCGAGATGATGCAGGCCGACGCGGTGTGTTCGCCGCGCCAGCAGAAGTCGCTGAACCGCATCCAGGGCGCGGTGCGCGACATGGAGACGCTGATCGAGGCCTTCCTGATCCTCGCCCGCGACGGCGACACCGGGCTGCCGCCGGAGAGCCTGCTGGCCTCGGAGATGGTGGAGGATGCGCTCGAGCAGGCGCGCCCGCTGGTGGCCAACAAGCCGGTGGCGCTGGAGTTGCGCCTCGATGCCGACTTCCAGTTGCTGGCGCCGCGGCGCGTCGTTTCGGTGATGCTGAACAACCTGATCCGCAATGCCTGCTACTACACCGACGCCGGTCACGTGCGGGTGCACGTGGGCTTCGGCGAGATCCGCATCGAAGACACCGGCATCGGCATGTCGTCGGAGCAGCTCGCCAAGGTGTTCGAGCCATTCTGGCGCGCCGACATCGGCCGCCAGGACGGTCAGGGCATCGGCCTCTCGATCGTCCAGCGCCTGAGCCAGCGGTTCGGCTGGCCGGTTCACCTCGCCAGCGAGGCCGGCAAGGGCACGGTCGCGACGGTGCGGTTCCCGCAGGCGACGCCGCCCGGGACGGCCTGAAACGCTTACCCTCGTGGCAACCAACCCGGAGCGCCGCGATGCCCCTGATGCCGACACTGCCCACCCTCACCGCCGTCGCGGCGGTTCTGCTGGCTCCCGGCCTCGAGGCGGCAGCGGCCGCGGCGACCGCGCCGACGGCGCTGGTCATCCACGGCGGTGCCGGGGTGATCACCCGCGAGCAGCTCTCCGTGAATGATGAGCGTGCCATCCGCGCCGATCTCGATGCCGCCCTCGATGCCGGCGATGCCGTGCTGAACGCCGGCGGCAGCGCCCTCGACGCGGTGACGGCCGCCGTCGTCGTGCTTGAGGACTCGCCGTGGTTCAACGCCGGCAAAGGCGCGGTGTTCACCGCCGACGGCGGCCACGAGCTGGACGCCGCGATCATGGAGGGCCACACCCGCCGTGCCGGTGCGGTCACGGGCGTCCGCACCGTGCGCCACCCGGTGCGTCTGGCGCGTGCGGTGATGGAGCACACGCGGCATGTGTTCCTTGCCGCCGAGGGTGCCGAAGCCTTCGCCGACACCCGGCCCGAGATCGAGCGCGTCGGCAACGACTGGTTCAACACCGAGCGGCGTCGCCAGCAGCTCGAGGCCGCGCGCGAGCGCGAGCAGCGCCAGGCCGCAGGCGATGACGTCACCCCGGTGCCCGGCGCGCACTTCGGCACCGTGGGTGCGGTTGCACTGGACGCCAACGGCCACATCGCGGTGGCCACCTCCACCGGCGGCATGACCAACAAGCGCTGGGGCCGGATCGGCGATGCGCCGGTGATCGGCGCCGGCACCTACGCCAACGACCAGTGCGGCATCAGCGGCACCGGCTGGGGCGAGTTCTACCTCCGCGCCGTGGCCGCGCACGCCATCTGCGCGCGGGTGGCGCTGCGCGGCGACCCGATCGCCGCCGCCGCCGACGACGTGATCAACAACGTGATCCCGGCGCTGGGCGGCGACGGTGGAGCGATCGGGCTGGACGCCCGCGGCACCATCGTCATGCCCTTCAACACCGCCGGCATGTACCGGGGCTGGATCCACCCCGATGGACGCCGCGGCACGGCGGTGTTCCGCGAGCCGTGACGCAGCGCAAGCGCAGCGCCGGCCCGGCGGCGCTACCCTGAAGGCCCGCCGCGTGGAGAATCGCCATGTTCGATGAGGAAACCAGCCGTATCCGCAAGCAGCAGAAGTTCCTGCAGGATGTCGAGCGCGCCATTGCCGAAGCCAACCGGCGGATCATCCACGACCGTATCGCCCGGCTCGACCGCGCCCGCTTCGTCGCGCTCGCCTCGCGGGTGGCCGAGTTGCGCGCCGCCTACCTCGGGGCCGCCCTCGCTGGTGATTTCGGCCGCTTGCGCGACCACCGCGAGGCCTTCGAGGAGGCCAAGGCCGCCTTCGCGGCGCTGGAGCGTGCGATCGAGCGTGGCTACGTCGACATCGACGGCGAAGGCTGAGCGCAGCACCGGCCCATACGCCGGCGTCCGCCAGCGTCACCACGGCGTGGCTAGAATGCGGCTCCGCTTCGCCAGACCTTCGTGATGTCCGAACAAGACGCGTTCAAGCAGGCCGCCCTCGACTACCACCGCCAGGCCCCGGCCGGGAAGATCAAGGTCATGCCGACCAAGGCGCTGGTGACGCAGCGCGATCTGTCGCTGGCCTACTCGCCCGGCGTGGCGGCGGCCTGCGAGGCCATCGTGGCCGACCCGGCCACGGCCCGCGACTACACCGCGCGCGGCAACCTGGTGGCGGTGATCTCCAACGGCACCGCGGTGCTGGGCTTGGGCGACATCGGCCCGCTGGCCGGCAAGCCGGTGATGGAAGGCAAGGGCGTTTTGTTCCAGAAGTTCGCCGGCATCGACGTGTTCGATCTGGAAGTGGCCGAGAAGGACCCGGACAGGCTGGTCGAGATCATCGCCTCGCTGGAGCCGACCTTCGGCGGCATCAACCTCGAGGACATCAAGGCGCCGGAGTGCTTCATCGTCGAGCGCAAGCTCAGGGAGCGGATGAACATCCCGGTGTTCCACGACGACCAGCACGGCACCGCGATCATCGTCGGTGCGGCGATCACCAATGCGCTGCACGTGGTCGGCAAGAAAATCGATGAGGTGAGGCTCGCGGTCAGCGGCGCGGGTGCCGCCGGCATCGCCTGCCTTGACATGCTGGTGGCGCTGGGCATGAAGCGCGACAACATCCTCGTGGTCGACAAGGACGGTGTGCTGCACAGCGGCCGCACCGACTTGAACGAAGGCACGGTGCGCTACGCGCGCGAGACGCCGTTCCGCTCATTGGCCGAGATCGTCCACGGTGCCGATGTGTTCCTCGGCCTGTCGGCGGGCGGCGTGCTGAAGGCCGAAATGGTGGCGACGATGGCGGCGCGGCCGATCATCTTCGCGCTGGCCAACCCGAATCCCGAGATCCACCCGGCCGAGGCCAAGGCCGTGCGTCCGGACGCGATCATCGCCACCGGCCGCAGCGACTACCCGAACCAGGTCAACAACGCGCTGTGCTTCCCGTACATCTTCCGCGGCGCACTCGACGTCGGCGCGACGACGATCAACGAGGAGATGAAGCGCGCTTGCGTGTTCGCCATCGCCGAGCTGGCGCGCAGGGAAGCCACCGACCTCGGCAACGCCTACGGTGGCGAGCCGCTGCAGTTCGGCGCCGCGTCGCTGATCCCGCGGCCCTTCGACCCGCGCCTGCTGGTGTCGCTGGCCCCGGCCGTGGCCGAGGCGGCGATGCGCTCCGGCGTGGCGACGCGTCCGGTCGACATCGCCCAGTACCGCGATCAACTCAGCCAGTGGGTGTTCCGCACCGGCCTGATGATGAAGCCGGTGTTCGACCGCGCGCGCGTCAATCGCCAGCGCGTGGTGTACGCGGAAGGCGAAGAGGAGAACGTGCTGCGCGCGGTGCAGACGGTGGTGGACGAAGGCCTCGCGCACCCGATCCTGGTGGGCCGCCCGGCGGTGATCGAACGCCGCATCGAGCGCCTCGGCCTGCGCATCCGGCCCGGGGTCGACATCAGCATCACCAACATCGGCGATGACCCGCGCTTCAACGATTACTGGCAGCTCTATCACCAGATCATGGAGCGCAAGGGCGTCACGCCGTCGGCGGCCAAGGCCATCGTGCGCTCGCGTGATGTGGTGATCGCCGCCCTCATGGTGCGCCGTGGCGAGGCCGACGCGATGCTCTGCGGTCTGGTCGGCCGTTACGCGCGCAAGCTGCGTTATGTGCGCGAGATCCTCGGTCTCGATGCCGGCGCCAAGGGGCTTTCGGCGCTGTCGGCGGTGCTCAACGACAAGGGCGTGTTCTTCTTCGCCGACACCCATGTGCAGGTCGAGCCGAGCGCGGAGCAGATCGCCGACTGCGTGCAGCAGGCGGCGTTCCGGCTGCGCCTGTTCGGCGTGTCGCCGAAGGTCGCGCTGGTGGGGCACTCCAACTTCGGCAGCTCGGAAGCGCCGTCCGCGCAGAAGCTGCGCGATGCACTGGCCCTGCTGCACGCCCGCGATTCCAAGCTCGAGGTGGAGGGCGAGATGCACGCCGACCTCGCCTTCAACGAAGAGCTGAGGGATCGCGTGTTCCCGAACTCGCGCCTCAAGGGCCGCGCCAACCTGATGGTGTTCGGCAATATCGACGCCGCCAATGCGGCCTACAACATCACCCGCGCGATGACCGACGGCGTCGGCCTCGGGCCGATCCTGATGGGGCTGGCGAAGGCGGCCCATGTGCTCACGCCCTCGGCCACCATCCGCCGGATCGTCAACATGACGGCGGTGGCGGCGGTTGATGCGCAGATCCGCAGCGAGCGCGCGGTGTGACCGCGGGCGGCGTGGCTGCTGAAGGCGTCGCCGTTGCCTTGCGCGCAGCCACACCGCCGCGGGCGACCCTCCTGCTGCTGGCGTACCGGATGGGCGGCACGATCCGGGAGGCCTTGGACAGCGCGGTGGCGCAGACGGTGCCTTGCGAGATCATCGTCTCCGACGACGCCTCGCCAGCGCCCGATGACGGTTTCGCCATCGCCGAGGCCTTCGCCCGCGACTACCGCGGGCCGCATCGGCTGATTGTGCGACGCAACGCTGAGAACCTCGGCCTGTGCGCGCACATCAACGCGGTGGCAGCGCAGGCGAGCGGCGAGATCCTGATCTTCCAGGCCGGCGACGATCGCTCGCACCCCGACCGCGTGGCGCGTGCGCTGGCCTTCTTCGACGCGCACCCCGGCGTGGCGCTGGTCGGCACGACCGTCGACGAGATCGACATCGACGGCCGCGTGATCGCGCGCCGCGTGCGCGATCCCGGCTTCCGCCGCGCCGACCAGCGCTGGTTGCTGGAACGCGGCAGTTTCGTCTGCCTGCTGGGCGCTTCGATGGCGATGCGGCGCTTCCTGCTCGACGCGCTGCCGCCGCTGCAGGGGATGGTCGAGGACAACATGAT
>DMHI01000152.1 GCA_003449515.1 Lysobacteraceae bacterium
GCTGCGAGGTGTGGCGCGAGCGACCGGTGGCGCGGCGTTCGAGATCAACGCGGAACTCTTCCGGGGAAATCGCCAGCCCCGGCGGGCAGCCGTCGATGACGCAGCCGATCGCCGGCCCGTGGCTCTCGCCGAAGGTCGTCACCGCGAAGAGTTGCCCGAAGGTGTTGCTGGCCATGCGCGTCAGGCGTCCGTGCTCAGGGGCGTTGGGCCGCCAAGCGGGCGATGTCGGCGTGGTGGGCGACGAGGTCGTCGTGATGCAGCGCGAAGATGCCCATCTGCCCCACCTTGAACTCGATCCACGCAAACGGCACCTCGGGCAGCAGGCGCTCGAGATGCTGCTGGCTTCCGCCGACTTCGCAGATCAGCACGCCTTGCTTGCGCAGGTGCAGCGGGGCGTCGCGGAGGATCTTCAGCACCAGGTCGAGGCCGTCGTCGCCGGCGCGCAGGGCCATCTCCGGCTCGTGCGCGTACTCGGCGGGCAGCGCGTCGGTCTCGGCGTGGGTGACGTAGGGCGGGTTGGTGACGATCAGGTCGTAGTGGCGGCCGACCAGCGGACCGTAGAGATCGCCGTGGTGCAGGGTGACGTTGCGGGCGTCGAGGCGCTCGACGTTCTCGCGCGCCAGCGACAGCGCCTCGGGGCTCAGGTCGACGGCGTCGACGTTCCAATCCTGGTTGTAGTGGCCCATGGCGATGGCGATGCAGCCGCCGCCCGTGCAGAGGTCGAGCGCGTCGCGAACCTCGACGTCGCCGATCCAGGGCTGGAAGCCGCCCAGGATCAGCTCGGCGATCGGGCTGCGCGGCACCAGGGCGCGCGAATCGCTCTTGAACGACAGCCCGGCGAACCAGGCCTCGCCGGTCAGGTAGCAGGCCGGCACGCGCTCGTCGATGCGGCGCTGGAACAGGGCCAGCACCTTGGCCTTCTCGTCCGCGGTGACGCGCGATTGGCCGTAGATCGGGTTGAGGTCGTGCGGCAGGTGCAGCGCGTGCAGCACCAGCTGCGTGCTCTCGTCCATCGCGTTGTCGTAGCTGTGGCCGAAGGTCAGGCCGGCCTCGCCGAAGCGGCTGGCGCCGTAGCGGATCAGGTCGATGATCGTGTGCAGGGCGTCGGTAGGCGAGTCGGCGGGCATTCGGATTTCGCTTCGGGAGGCTTCACGCGGCAAGCGCCCGAGTATAGCCAGCGCCCCTATACTCTGCGGCCTGTTTTCTGATGGTTTGGCGGCAATCCATGTTCAATCGGACTTTTCTGCTGGTGATCGTCGCGGCGGTGTTCGCCGGCCTTGGCCTGCTGGCCGCCGAGCGCTGGCTCTCGCGCGATGGCGGTTCTGAGCTACCCGCCTTCGAGGCGATGACGCCCTTTCCCACCCCGCGCCCGCTCCCGGCCTTCGAACTGCAGTCGAGCGATGGCCCGGTCACGCACGATACGCTGCGCGGCCGCTGGACCGTGGTGTTCATCGGCTTCGTCTCCTGCCCCGACATCTGCCCGACCACCCTCACCGACCTTGGCCGCGCGCAGAAGGCCTGGGAGGCACTGCCGGAGCCGCAGCGCCCGCGCGTGCTGTTCGTCTCCATCGACCCGGAGCGCGACACGCCCGAGCTGATCGCCGGCTACGCGCGCCATTTCCATCCGGCCACGCTGTCGGCCACGCAGCCCGATCCGGCGGCCTTGGAAGCCTTCACCAGCAGCCTGAGCCTGGTCTACCGCAAGGTGCCGCTGGGCGAGACCTACACCATGGACCACAGCGGCTCGATGGTGGTGCTCGACCCGGAAGTGCGCGTGGCCGGCGTGATCCGCCCGCGCATGCCCGAGGGTGCCAGCCCCGGCAGCGGCGCGATCGCCACGATCGACCCGCAGGCGGTGGCCCGCGATCTCGCCCGCCTCGCCAGCGCCGGGGCCGCCTCGTGAGCCCTGCCGTCCTGCTGCAGTACCTGCTGCCCCATCGCCTTCTTTCAAGCCTCGCCTATCGCCTCGCGCGGTCGGAATGGCCGCCGCTGCGGCGCTGGCTGATCACCACCGTGGTGCGGAAGTTCAACGTCAACCTCGCCGAAGCGGCGAATCCCGACCCCGAAAGCTACGCCAGCTTCAATGCCTTCTTCACCCGGCCGCTCAAAGCCGGCGCGCGCGTGGCCGACGCCGACCCGAAGGCCGTGCTCTGCCCCGCCGACGGCAAGATCGCGCAGATGGGGCGCATCGAGGAGGGCCGCATCTTCCAGGCCAAGGGCCAGCACTTCACCGCCGCCGAATTCCTCGCCGACGAGGCGAAGGCCGAGGTCTACCGCGACGGCTGGTTCGCCAACGTCTACCTCTCCCCGCGCGACTACCACCGCGTGCACATGAGCCTGAAAGGCACGCTGGTTGAAACCGCGCACGTGCCGGGCCGGCTGTTCAGCGTGGCGCCGTGGGCGGCGCGGGCCATCCCGCGCCTGTTCGCGCGCAACGAGCGACTCGTTTGCCACTTCGAGGGCGAACACGGGCCGTTCGTGGCGGTGATGGTCGGCGCGATCCTCGTTTCCGGCGTGGGAACGGTGTGGGGCGGCGAGGAGATTCCGGCCTACGCCGACCGCGTGATCCGCAAGGACTTCCGCGGCAAGGGCATCACGCTCGAGCGCTTCGCCGAGATGGCGCGCTTCAACTATGGCAGCACCGTGGTGCTGCTGTTTCCGAAGGCGATGCTGGCCGCGATGGAAGTGATCCCGGCGGAGGCCCCGGTGGTGCTCGGCCAGCGCCTCGGCACCCTGGCCTGAGGCCTGTCATCAGCGGACGCTACACTCCGCCGCATGGGCGCGCTGACCGACATCCGGGTGTACCTGACGCAGGCCCACCTCTGTGGCTACTGGCCCGACCGGCAGGCGCGCGACCTCGTGCTCGATCCGCAGGAACCGGCGCTGGCGGCGCTCTACGAGCAGGCGCTGGCGATGGGTTTCCGGCGTTCGGGCCGGCATGTCTACCGCCCGCATTGCGCGGCTTGCAGCGCCTGCCTGCCCATCCGACTTCCGGTGGCTCGCTTCACCCCCGACCGCACCCAGCGCCGCATCGCCGCACGCAACGCCGATCTCGTCATGAGCGTGGCACCGGCGCGGCGCAGCGACGAACTGTTCGACCTCTACGCCCGCTACCTCGGCGCGCGGCATCCCGACAGTCCGATGGCCGAGCCCACCGAGATCGAGTTCGACCAGTTCCTGATCGGCGATTGGAGCCCGACGCGCTTTTTCGAGTGGCGGCTCGAAGGGCGTCTGGTCGCGGTCGCCGTCACCGACGTCACTGCCAATGCGCTGTCGGCGGTCTACACCTTCTTCGACCCCGACCGCGCCCACCGCAGCCTCGGCACGAACGCCATCCTCGGTCTGCTGTCGTGGGCCAAGGCGACGGCGCGACCGCACCTCTACCTCGGGTTCTGGCTGAAAGCCCACCCGAAGATGGACTACAAACGCCGTTTCCGCCCGCTCGAGCGGCTCTGGAACGGCCACTGGATCGCTTTCGATGAGGACACCGAATGAGTTTTTTCCTCCGCGCCGCGGCCGTGCTGATGCTGGGCTCGTTGCAGGTCGCCGGCGGCGTGGCGCCCGCGCACGCAGCGGGCGCGGCACCCACCCTGCAACCCGGGCCAGCGGCCATGCCTGAATCACGTTTCCGCGTCGCCCAGTTCAACGTGGCGCTGTTCTCGGACGAGGCTGATGGCGTGCGCGCCAGGCTGGCCGGCGGCGCGGACGACAAGGCGCGCCGGATCGCCGCGATCATCCAGCGCCAGCGCCCCGATCTGCTGCTGCTCAACGAGGTCGATTTCGACGCCGAAGGGCGGCTCGCCGATGTGCTGCAACGCGAGTACCTCGAGGTTGGGCAGTTCGGCGAGGCGCCGATCCGCTACCCGTACCGCTACTTCGCGCCGGTGAACACCGGTGTCGCCAGCGGGCTCGACATCAACGGCGACGGCCAGGTGGGTGGGCCGGGGCGGCTTCGCGGCGAGGATGCCTTCGGCTTCGGCCTGCAGCCCGGCCAGTACGGCATGCTGGTGCTGTCGCGTTTTCCGATCGACACCGCGAGCGTGCGCACGTTCCAGACCCTGAAGTGGTCCGACCTGCCGAACCCGCGCCGGCCGCAGCACCCGGAGGGGCGCTGGTTCCATGCCGACGCGGTGTGGTCGCAGTTGCGGCTCTCCTCGAAGTCGCACTGGGATGTGCCCGTGCAGACGCCGGGGGGCGTGGTGCACTTCCTCGTCTCGCACCCCACGCCACCCAGCTTCGACGGCCCCGAGGACCGCAACGGCGCACGCAATGCCGACGAACTGGCGCTGTGGCGTCACTACCTCGACGATGCCGACGGTCGCGCCACCTGGCTGTGCGACGACCGCGGGCGCTGCGGCGGACTGGCCGCGGGTGCGGCCTTCGTACTCGCCGGCGACCTCAACAACGACCCGGTCGACGGCAGTGGTCGCCGCGAGGCCATCCGCGAACTGATCGAACACCCGCGCATGCTGCGGCACGACTTCCCGACCAGCGAGGGCGGTGTGCATGCCTCGCGCAGCGGCCACCCGATCAACGCGACGCAGCGTGGCAACCCCGCGCACGACACCAGCCAGTTCGGGCCGAACACCGGCAATCTGCACCTCGACTACGTGCTGCCGTCGGCCGGCTTCCGCCTGCGGGACAGCGGCGTGTTCTGGCCCGCTCCTGGCGCGGAGGGTGCCGACTGGGCCGAGGCCAGCGACCACCGGATGGTCTGGATCGACATCGAACGCCGCAACGGCGACAGCGAACGCGCGCAGCAGCGTCTGGTCGAGCGTCACGCGGAGAGCCTCACGTTTCCGGCGCTGATCGACCGCTGCCGGACGCTGGCCGACTTCCGTGATGCGCCGTTCGACGCCGAACTCGCGCAGTGGCGGCAGCGCCGCGCTGCCACGCTCGCCGAGGCCGCGGCGCTGATCGAGCGCATCGCCGTCGCGCAGTCGCAGACCCGCGCGGGTATCGACGCCGCCATCCGCAGCGGCGCCGAAGCGCATCACGCCGCCGCCGACGCCGATGCGCTGGCCTACACCTGCACCCGGCTCGGACACACCCTGCGCGGCGAACCGGCGCTGCCGGTGCGCGGCGCGACGCTCGACGAGGATACCCGCCGCGAGGTGATCGACGCGCTGCTGCCGGTCGCGGCGCGGCTGCTGGCCTGCGACCGGCCGGAGCGCATCGAGGTGCGCCCCGCCGCACCCGCCGTACTGCGCGGCGACGCCAGTTCGGCCGCAGCGATCGCCGACCGCGTCGAGATGTGGAACGTGATCGGCTGCGGCAAGGCGCTCGACGTCGAGCTGAGCCTGCGCTTCCCGGAAGGCGAGCCGCCGACCTTCGCGCTGGGCTTCCCGCGAACGGCGATGCCGGGGCGGTAGAGCGGCTTTTCGACGCCGAGCGGTGACGCGCCAGCGGGGCGCGTCACCTCGCGACATGGCTTCCCGCTCCGGCTACACCAACCGCAGCGTGATCGCCGCCGCCGCGCGTCGCGCCTTCGCCCGCGCGGCCTCGATGTCGACATCGCGGGCCAGCGTCACCGCCACCCGGCGGCTGCCATCCACCCGCGGTTTGCCGAACAGGCGCAGGCCGGTGTCGGGTTCGGCGAGCGCGGCGTCGACGTTGTCGAACACCGGCACGCCGTGGCCTTCGGCGACGATCGCGCAGGAGGCCGCGGGGCCCAGCGCGCGCAGGCTCGGGATCGGCAGGCCAAGGATCGCGCGGGCGTGCAGCGCGAACTCGGAAAGCTCCTGCCCCATCAGGGTGACGAGGCCGGTGTCGTGCGGGCGCGGGCTGACTTCCGAGAACCACACGGCGTCGCCCTTGACGAACAGCTCGACGCCGAACAGCCCGAAGCCGCCGAGATCGTCGGTGACGGCCTGGGCGATGCGCTCGGCCTCGGCCAACGCCGCCGCGCTCATCGGCTGCGGCATCCAGCTCTCGCGGTAGTCGCCGTCCACTTGCAAGTGCCCCACCGGCGGGCAGAAGCTCGTGCCGTCGCGATGGCGCACGGTGAGCAGGGTGATCTCGTAGTCGAAGTCGATGAAGCCCTCGACGATGCAGCGACCCTGCCCGGCGCGGCCGCCGGTCTGCGCGTGGCCCCAGGCCTTGGCGATGTCGGCCTCCGAGCGCACGACGCTCTGGCCCTTGCCCGAGCTCGACATCAGCGGCTTGACCACGCAGGGCGTGCCGAGCGCCGCGACGGCGGCGCGATACTCGGCTTCCGTATCGACGAAGCGGTACGGCGAAGTCGGCAGGCCGAGCGTCTCGGCAGCCAGGCGGCGGATGCCTTCGCGGTCCATCGTCAGCCGCGCCGCACGCGCGGTGGGAATGACACGCTGCCCAGCGGCTTCCAGTTCGAGCAGGGTCGGCGTGTGGATGGCCTCGATTTCCGGCACGACCAGATGCGGTTTCTCCGCCTCGATCAGCGCCTTCAGGGCCGCCGGGTCGAGCATGTTCAGCAACTGGCTGCGGTGCGCCACCTGCATCGCCGGTGCAGCGGCGTAGCGGTCGGCGGCGATCACTTCGACGCCGAGACGCTGCAGCTCGATCGCCACCTCCTTGCCCAGCTCGCCACTGCCAAGGAACAGCACGCGCGTGGCGGTGGGCGACAGCGGCGTGCCGAGGGTGACGGCGGCGGGTGCGGCGGCCACGGGCGAAGGAACGGACGGGTGGGCGGGCATGGCGATGAACCGGTGACGATCTCGAAGCGCGGGCGTCGCAGTGTAGCCGCCCGGCTTGCCGGGCCGGCGCGTGCTGGGCATCCTGCGCGGGCCTGGACCTGCGAACGATGCCCCTCCGACCCCTGCTTTTCCTGCTGCCGGCCCTCGGGCTCGCCGCACCGCCCGCCGCGTCCGCGCCGATGCGCTGGTCGGCGCCGGAAATCGCTGGCGTGATGACCGATGCGCGACTGCAGGAGACCAGTGGCATCGCCGCGTCCCACGTGCGCCCCGGCGCTTTCTGGGTGCACAACGACAGCGGCAACGCCGCCGTTCTGCACCTGATGTCGGCGAGCGGTGTGCGCCTCGCCTCGGTGAAGGTCGCCGGGGTGCGCAACATCGACTGGGAGGACATGGCGGCGTTCAACCGCGACGGCCGCCGCTACCTGCTGATCGCCGATACCGGCGACAACGGCGGCATCCGTCGCACGCTGCGCCTCATCGTCGTCGAGGAGCCGGCGACGATCACCGACGGCATGGTGCTGCAGCCGGCCTGGACGCTGCGCTTCCGCTGGCCGGACGGTGCCCGCGACTGCGAGGCCGTCGCCGTCGACGCCGCCGCCGGCGACGTGCTGCTGGTGTCGAAAAAGCGCGTGCCGCCCGAACTGTTCCGCATCGTCCTGCGGCCCCCGGGTGACGAGGTGCAGGTCGCGCAGTTGATCGGCCACCTCCACGGCATCGAACAACCCACCGCCGACGAACGGCAGCGCAACCCGGTGTACGGCCGCTACCGCGCGCAGGTCTCGGCTGCCGACCTCAGCCCCGACGGCCGCACACTGGCGGTGCTGAACTACCAGGCGGTGTACCTGTACCACCGAGAGGCCGGTGCGCGCTGGCCGGCGGCCCTGCGCCGAGCGCAGCGGCTCGATTTCGCCTGGATGCCGCAGGCCGAGGCGGTTGCCTTCTCGCTCGACGGCCACGAGGTCTGGGTGGCCGGCGAGCAGCGGCCCAGCCCGCTGGTCAGGTTCCGGCGGCCATGACGATGCGGCGCGCCCCGCCCCGCTTCCTCGTCAACACCGCGGCCATCGAGCTGTGGCCGGCGTCGCTGTGCCGGCTGCGCAGCAACGCCGACGCCCGCGCCATCGCGGCGGCCGAGCACGTGCTGCGACGCAAACGCGATGGTCGCGTGCTCGCCGCTGTCGGGCCGGGTGGTCTCGTTCCGCTGCTGCCGGCACTGTGGCGTGAACCCGGCCTGGAGGCCGCGATCGCCGCCCTCGACGTGCTGCAGGCGCGGGATCCGGCGGCGTCAGCGCTGGCGCGCGGCACGCTGCCCGGCGACGCCGTGCATGCCGACAACGCGGCGATGGGGCTGGCCGACGACTACGCCGCAAGCAGCGGGCTGCGCTTCCACGAAGAGCCGCGGCTGCTCGCCTTCGCGGGGCGCGACCGCTATCACCGCGCCTTGTGGTTGCTGACACCCGCCGCGCGGGCGTGGCGGGCGATGCGCGCCGCTGCGCTGCAGGATGGCGTGATGCTCGAGGCGATCTCGGGGTTCCGCAGCCACCTCTACCAGCGCGGCATCTTCGAGCGGAAGTTCGCGCGCGGGCTCAGCCTCGACGCGATCCTCCGCGTCAATGCCGCCCCCGGCCACTCCGAGCATCACAGCGGTTGCGCAGTGGACATCGGCACGCCGGGCGACCGACCGGCCGAGGAGGGCTTCGAGGCCACGGCGGCCTTCGCCTGGCTCCGGCGGCGCGCCGCCGACTTCGGCTTCACGATGAGCTACCCGCGCGACAACCCGCACGGCATCACCTACGAGCCCTGGCACTGGTGCTGGCTCAGTCCTGCGAACGCCTGACCGTCTTCAACGTCGCCTTGCGCGCCTGCGGTCGCCGCGCCGGCTCGGGCACGCCCTCGCCGTCGGCGATGCGCCAGAGGTAGAGGCTGGCCAGCGTGCGGTACGGGCCCCAGGCCTCGCCGCGGGCCTGCAGTGCCTTCGGCGTCGGCGCTACATCGAGCCGATCGAGCACCTGCGCGCCCTTGCGCACGCCGAGGTCGTCCACCGGCAGGATGTCCGGCCGGCCGAGGCGGAAGATCAGCAGCATCTCGACCGTCCAACGGCCGATGCCGCGCACCGCGCTGAGTTGCCCGATCAAGGCCGCGTCGTCGATGCGCTGCAGCGCGCGCGCCGAAGGCACCTCACCGGCTTCGGCGCGGCGGCAGAGGTCGCGCAGGGCCAGCACCTTGTTGCCCGACACCCCGCAGGCGCGCAGGCCGGCGTCGTCGACGGCGGCCAGCGCGGCCGGCAGGAGCCGGCGCGAGCCCGCCGCCACTTCGACGCGCCCGACGATCGTGGCGGCGGCCTTGCCGGAGAGCTGCTGGTAGAGGATCGAGCGCGCCAGCGCATCGACGGTGTCGAAGGGCTTTCGCCAGCCTTCGGGATCGATCGGGCCGATGCGCGTCATCCACGCCGCCAGCGCGCGATCACGCCGGGCCAGATGCGCCCGCGCTGCGTCGAGATCGAAGCCGCGTGCCATGGCCTCAGTGCTCCGCGCTGCCCCGCAGCGCCTCACGGCTCGCCCAGAGCGGCTCGGCGACATCGGGGGGGAGATCGAACTCGATGCCGGCCAAGGCCCCGCCCTGGGTCGCCGGCGCCAGCGGCACCGTGGCGAACGTGGCGGCGCCCACGCGGCGCAGCACCACTTCCCAGGCCTCGCCGGCTGCGGTTTCAAAGCGCAGCCGGCGCTCGCCGCTGGCGTGATCGATGGTCGTCCCGCCGGTGGCCGCGGGCAACGGGCGCAGGCCGCGCTGACGCAGGTTCAGCAGGGCGATGACCAACGCATCGGCCTTGGCGTCGGCCGGCGGGCCGACCCGCGATTCGGCGACGTAGCGGCCATCCCGGGCAACCACGCGGAGCGCCGGCGCGCCGGCATCGTGAACCTCGACCCACGCGACCGCCTCGGGTCGCGGCGACCACAGCGGCGGGTCGCGCCAATCGCTGGCACGCGCGGGCAGGCGCAGGTCGACGCGGGTGAGGCAACTGTGCGCCGCGTTCTCCACGCGCACGAACGTGCCGCCACGCGCGACCGGATGGCCGATGACGATGGCCACGGGCACGCCGTCGATCCGCACACTCAGACGCGCGGTCGGACGCGCGAAGGCACCGCCTTCGGCACTGGCGTCGCCTGCGGCGTCGGCACCCGCCGGCGGCCAGTCGACACCGATGCGCTCGAAGCGCGCCGGATCGGCGGTGCGCGGTTCATCGCAGCGCGCCTCGGCCAGGCCGAGCAGCAGGGGCCGCAGCACGCGCGGATCGGCGCGCCAGGGCGCGTCCTCGAACGGCCAGCGTTCGCCGTCGCGCCGCATCGTGAATCGCTGTCCGCCCTGCTCGACCACCACCCGGTCCAGTCCGGGAAGTGCGCGATCCAATCCCGGCAGCAGCGGCTCCGGCAGCGCCGGCTCGGTCGCGCAGCCGGCGAGCCCTGCGGCCGTGGCCAGCGCCATCGCCAATGCCAGCGCCGCCGGCGCGGAACGGCGCACCATCGCGGCCCGGCCTCGGCTCGCCATGCTCACACCGCCGGGCGACGGCGACGCCGCAGGCGCCACAGCCCCGCCAGCAGGAAGGCGAGTGCCACCGCCAGGGGCACGACGACGATGTTGATCACCCGCAGCGCCGTCGAAAGCGCCTCGATGTCGGCGTTGAGGCGACGCTGCAGGTCGCGCAGTTCCAGCCGGACCTGCGCCTTCTCCTGCTGGAAGCGCAGCAGCTCCGCCTGCTGCTCGGCACCGAGTGCGGCGGCGCCGTCGTCGCCACGGCGCAGCGCCGCGAGCTGGCGCTCCAGTTCGGCCAGCCGTTGCTGCAGCGCCTGCTCGGTCTGCAGGAACTGCTGCTCGGCGACCCGACGCAGCGCCTCCACGCGGTGGAACGGTCGCGTGCCGACAGCGCGTGTGCGCAGCGCGATCAGGTCGGCGCTGCCGCTGAGGTTTTCGACCGCGTTGTAGACGAGGTCGCCGTTGTTGGCGAAAGGCTCGGCGAAGCCGCCCGGCGCGGCATTGACCCAGAACGGGTCGGCGAGCAGGTCGGTATCGGCCACCACCACGGCCTGCAGGTCGACGCGGCTGCGCGACAGATGGCCGTCGCCGTCGCGCTGCGGGAAGGCGCTGGTGATCGGCCCCGACACGCGCGCGGCGAGGGTGCGCGCACCGCCTCCGGCGCGGAACTCGCGCAGCAGGTTGGCCGGGGTGGCGCTGACGGTGCCGAGCAGCGAGGTGGGCAGCAGGCCGCTGCCTTCCGAGCTCGCCACCAGCGTCTCGAAGCGGGTCCCCGCGCCCGCGCGCGCGGCCAGCGCGCCGACGGTCGAGAAGTTCAGCGTTTCCATCTGCGCGGTGATCACATCGCGCTGCGACATCGCCGTTGCACCGAGCCCGAGCAGGGTGAGCAGCGGCTCGGTCGGCCCGTCCTCGCGGGTCTGCACCGCGAGCGCATGCTCGGGATCGGCGACGATGCGCGTGGGATCGAAATCCACCCCCCACGCCGCCAGCAGCGGCCCGAGATCGGAGCTGCGCTTCCCGGCCACCGCGCCAACCAGCGGATCGGCTGCGGCGTTCTCGGCGTCGGGGTCGACAAAGGCCAGCACCCGGCCACCGCGCAGCGCGAACTGGTCGATGGCGTAGAGGCTGTCGTCGGACAGGCCCTGCGGATGCACCAGCATCAGCAGGTCGACTTCACCGTCGATGGTGGTGAAGCCGCTCTCGAGCCTTCGCAGGTCGAACAGCTCGCGCAACTGCTGATCGACCACCCAGCCGCTCGACGCCGCACCCAGCGCCGGATCGAAGGCGGGCGCCATCGGCAGCGTGCTGTAAAGCGCCACGACCGGGCGATCCTCGACGACGAGCGCCGACACCAGCTTGGCGACGTCGTACTCGAGGAAGGCCTCGCGCCCGGGCTGCATGAAGGGAATCGGCAACTCGCCGTCGGTGGTGTTGCTGCCGACAATGCCGAAGAAGAAGGTCCCGCCGGCGGGCAACGGCACCGCCGTGAGGCCCTGCGCCACCGCGCGGTCCTCGTCGTCGGAGAACGGTTCGGGATCGATCACCTCGACCAGCAGTCCGTCGTCGGAGCGCGCAGCCATTTCCAGCAGCAGCTCGCGTACACGCTGCGCATGGGCGCGCACCTGCGGGAAGTCGCCGGCCGCTCGCTCGGAGAAATACAGCCGCAGCGTGATCGGCTCATCGATCGACTCGAGCAGCGCGATGGTGGCCGGCGAGAGCGTGTGCTCGCGGTTCTCGGTGAGGTCGAGCCGCGCGCCGCGAAGCAGCAGCGCCGACAGCCCGACGATGGCGATGAAGCCCAGGGCCAGCGCCGCCAGCGCGGCACTGCGACGGATCCGCCTCGGGTCGAGGATCAGCACCGTCGCCGCCAACCACGCGGCGATCGTCAGCACGAAGAACAGCACGTCGCGCAGATCGAGCACACCGCGGGTGATGGCCTGGAAGTGGGTGAGGAAACTCACCGCGGCGACCGCGTCGGCGACCGCCGCCGGGGCCCAGCCGCGCACCGCATCCTGCACCAGCGGATACCCGGTGAGCATCAGCAGGAAGCAGGCCACCACGCTGGCGACGAAGGCGACAACCTGGCTGCGCGTCGCCGCCGACAGCGCGCTCGACACCGCCAGCATCGCGCCGGCCAGCAGCGCGCTGCCGACGTAGCTGGCAAAGACGACGCCGTGGTCGGGCTCGCCGAGCCAACTGATGGTCATCCACAGCGGCACGGTGAGCGCCAGCGACAGCACCAGCAGCGCCCAGCCGGCGAGGAACTTGCCCAGCACCGCCTGCCACGCCGTGACCGGCAGGGTGAGCAGCAGCTCGACCGTGCCGGCCTTGCGCTCCTCGGCCCACAGCCGCATGCCCACCGCCGGCACGAGGAACAGGTAGAGCCAGGGATGGAAGGCGAAGAACGGCTGCAGATCGGCCTGGCCACGTTCGAACAGGCCGCCGAGGTAGAACGCGAGCGCCGCCGCCAGGCCGAGGAACAGCACGATGAACACCGCCGCCAGCGGCGAGGCGAAATAGGCCGCGAACTCGCGGCGCGCCACGGCCAGCGTCGGGCTCGAGGTGACGCCGATCATGCCGCCGTCTCCTCGCCCACGGTGAGCGACCGGAACACGTCATCGAGCCGGCCACGCTCCACGTGCAGGTCGGTGAAGGCCACGCCGCGTTCGGCAAGCCGCTTCGCGACCGTCTCGGCGCTGATGCCGCGTCCGCGCACGAACAGGCGCACGCGGCCCTCGCGGGCGTCGACCGCGGTGTTGGCCGCCGGCACCAGTCCATCGAGAGCGGCCACGGCAGCGACGCTGTCGGTGGCGGCGAAACAGATCGCGCCGGCGTGGCGCGACATCGCCAGCAGCTCACCGGGCGTGGCGTCGGCGCGCAGCCGGCCATGGGCCATCACCAGCGCACGGGTGGCGATGGCATCCACCTCTTCGAGCAGGTGGGTGGACAGCAGGATGGTGCGCTCGCGCGACAGGGCCACGAGCAGGCTGCGGACATCGTGCTTCTGGTTCGGATCGAGGCCGTCGGTGGGCTCGTCGAGCAGCAGCACCGGCGGATCGTGCAGGATCGCCGCGGCAAAGCCGACGCGGCGGCGGAAGCCCTTCGAGAGGGTGTCGAGCGGCTGCCGACGCACCTCGCCCAACTGCAGGCGTTCGATGACGAAGCCGAGACGACCGCGGCGATGATCGCCATCGAGGCCACGGACATCGGCCATGAAGCCGAGGAAATCGGCCACTTCCATTTCGCCGTAGCCCGGCGCGCCCTCGGGCAGGTAGCCCAGCGCGCGGCGCGCGGCGAGGCCATCGCTGACCACGTCGTGGCCGGCCACGCGCATGCGGCCGGCGTCGGGCCGCAGGAAGCCGGCGATCATCTTCATCGTCGTCGACTTGCCGGCCCCGTTCGGGCCCAGCAGGGCGATCACCTCGCCGGGCGCGGCGGTGAAGCCCACGCCATCGACGGCCAGCAGCGCACCGAAGCGCCGGGTCAGACCTTCCACTTCGATCATCGGAACTCCGGGGATCGGCGGTGGCGGGCGTCCGGCGCCCGCCACTCGCGGTGACGCGCCTGCTTACTGCGCCGGGGTGGGCTCGATCCGCAGCGGCAGGAAGGCCTGGAACTCGGCGTCCGGGTTCAGCATCTCCGGGATCGCGACGCTGTAGTCGTCGAAGCCCTGCACGTTCGGCTCGATCGGGAAGCCACGGACCATCGCCCAGGCGCGCAGTGTGTCACGCACGCGCTGCAGGCCCGGCGCCGGGCCCACCCACTTGGTGTTGGCGGCGGTCATCGGCGCGGTCTGGGTGAAGACCACCTGGTTGCCCTCGCCGGCGATGGTCGCCTCGAGCACCGGCAGCTCGGCCACGGTGGCGGCGCGCGACGAGCCTTCCGGCGCCTCGGCATCGCGCACCGGCTGCAGCATGGTGAACACGTAGGTCTCCGAGCCACGCTCGATGGTGACGATGCGCAGCGGACCGTCCTTGGCGAAGCCACTGGCGTCGACCACCCGCTCCATCCACTGCAACTGGTTGCTGAGCGAGATGGCGAAGCCGTCGTTGGCCAGCGGCGCGGTCACCTCGACCTTCAGCGCGTTCATGGCCGGCACCTGCACGACCTGCAGCGGGTGCTCGTAGATGGTGTAGTCGATCCGCGGCACGCCCGCCATGGCGTTGGAGAACAGCCGCAGGCCGTTCTCGAGGCGCTTGCCGGCACTGGTGGCCACGTACATGCCGGCATAACGGCCGATCAGGTTCCAGCCGTACTCGACGCGGTAGCGCTTCGTGACTTCGACGTTGCGCTGGTTGCGGCCGGTGCGCTCGAAGGTGAAGCGCATGGTCTTGTTGTGGCCAAGGGCCTCGTCCTCGACGCGGAAGACGATCTTCTCGCCCGGCACGCTCTCGACGATCTCCCAGCTGCCCGAGCCGATGGTGGGGTTGGTCGAGCTGAACGCCAGCTTGGCGCCCACACCCGATGCCGGGCCGCTGAGCGTGAACTTCACGTTGGGATCGACCAGCCGCATCGTGTTCCAGTCGTTGAAACGCTGGAAGCCGTTGAGCATGTCGAAGGCCACATTGATCGGACGGTTCGTCTCGATCGAGTGCGCATGCGTGCGGTACGACGGGAGGGCCAAGCCGACCGCCACGCCCAGAAGGGCGACCAGCAGGATCGCCACGAGGAATTCAAGGAATCGAGCCATACAATCAAATCTCCGGGATCGGCCCGGGAGGACGACGGCCGGCCCGGGGAGCGGCAGAGGATAGCAGCCCGGCCCGGCGCCGGTAAGCGTCGCGGACGCCTTCCAACGCCGCGCCCGCCCTCACACCAACTTCAACTCGAAGGCCTTCAGCACCGCCCGCGTGCGATCGCGCACGCCGAGCTTGGACAGGATGTTGGAGACGTGGTTCTTGATCGTGCCCTCGGCCACGCCCAGCGAGTTGGCGATCTCCTTGTTGGAGAAGCCCCCGGCCATCAGGCGCAGGATCTCGGTTTCGCGCTCGGTGAGCGGATCGGGCTGATCGAGGCTGTGGAAATCGTTCTGCAGGCCTTCGAGCCCCGACAGCAGTCGCGCGGTGACGGCCGGCTGCACCAGCGAGCCGCCCTCGGCCACGGCCTTGATCGCCGACACCAGTTGATCCAGCGAGACATCCTTCAGCAGGTAGCCCTTCGCGCCGGCCTTGATGCCGGCGAGCACCAGCTGGTCGTCATCGAAGGTGGTGAGGATGATGGTGGGCGGCAGGGCGTTCCCGGCGGCGAGCGCGCGCAGCGCCTCGAGGCCGGACATCACCGGCATCCGCATGTCCATCAGCAGCACATCGGGTTTGACCCCCGGCACCTGCTCGACGGCCTGGCGGCCATCGGCGGCCTCGGCCACGACCTCGATGTCGTCGGCGAGCTCCAGCAGGGAGCGGACGCCCTGGCGCACCAGGGTCTGGTCATCGACGAGCATCACGCGGATCATGCGGCGGCCTCGAGCGGAAGGTGGATGTCGATGGCGAACCCCTGGCCGGGTGCCGTGGTGACCTCGACCCGGCCGCCCACGGCCCGGAGCCGCTCGCGCATGCCGGAGAGGCCGTTGCCGGGAGCGAAGGCGTCGCTGCCCACGCCGTCGTCGCGAGCCAGCAGGCGCAGCGCGCGGCCCTGGCGCTCCACTCGCAACCACAGGCTTTCGGCCTGCGCATGGCGGATGGCGTTGGTGATGATCTCCTGCGCGCAGCGCACCACCACCTGCGCCCGCTCCGGGTCGTCGACCGCCAGCGGGCCGTCGATCTCGAGCGCCACCTTCAGCGCCGGCACCCCTTCGACGAGGGTGCGCAGCGCCGCCTCGAGGTCGATGCGCTCGTCGCCGCGCATGGCGCTCACCGCCTCGCGCACGTCGGTCAGCAGCAGCCGGGCCAGGGTGTGCGCCTGGCGCACATGCTCCTGCACCCGGCCCTCGCTGAGATGTCCGGCCACCTCGAGATTCAGGCTGAGTGCGGTGAGGTGGTGGCCGAGCAGATCGTGCAATTCGCGCGAGATGCGCAGGCGCTCGCCGACCCGGGCGCTGTCGGCCAGCAGCGAACGGGTGGCGCGCAGCTCGGCGTTGAGTCGGCGCTGCTCCTCGCGCGCCTCGGCCTGCTGCTTGGCGACGAGTCCGGCGACGTAGACGAAGCCGGAGACGCCGATGTAGAGCATCGACTGCATGGCCGACTCGAACGGCGACAGACCGATCTCGCGGAACACCACCACCAGGGGCAGGTGCTGGAGCACCAGCCATGCCACACCGGGCCAGCCCGGCAGCAGCCAGGGCACCACGGCCGCCGCCACCATCATCAGGATCGCGCCGAGGCCGCTGCCGGTGAGGGCGCTGAGCCCGATGGCCGAACCGGTCATGGCCAGCAGCAGGGCCACCTGCCAGAGCCGGCTGCGCTGCTGGCCGAGCGATCGCGTCGACAGCCAGAACGCCGCACCGAAGACCGCGAAGGCACCGACAAGCCCGACCAGCACCTGCGCCGGCAGCCGGCCCTCGGTCTCCTGCATCACGAACAGGCTGTTCATGACCAGCCCACTGCCCACCATCGCCCAGGTGAACAGGCCGGCGTAGCGCAGCAGGGCGGCGTGGGTGAGGCGCGGCGTCATGGGCGCATCGTAAACGCCCGCCGGCACGCCCCCGCCCCCCGGAAGTCACAGCGCCCCGGGGACGGCCGGAGCGCCGTGCGATACTGCGCGCTCGACTGAACACCGGCCTGCCCCGGAGGAAAGGAATGCCGTTCCAGATCCGCGATGTGCGCGAACACGAACTGGACCTCGTGCTGGCGCTCAACAACTCGGCCGGGCCCTCGATCCTGCCGATGGACGCGGAAAAAGTCCGCTTCTTCTGGGAACACGCCGACTACTTCCGGGTGATCGAGCAGGACGACACGATCACCGGCTTCCTCGTCGGCTTCAGCGACGCCGCGCCGCACGACAGCCCGAACTTCCGCTGGTTCCGCGAGCGCCACAGCAATTTCCTCTACATCGATCGCATCGTCATCGCCGCCGCACGGCGCGGTGGCGGCCGCGGTCGCGCCTTCTACGCCGACGCGATGAGCTTCGCCGAACCGCGCTGGGCGCACCTGTGCTGCGAGGTGTTCCTTGGCGTGGGCTACGATCCGGCCCTGCTCTTCCACGGCGCCTTCGGCTTCCGCGAGGTGGGGCAGCAGACGATGGAGGGCACCGGCCTGCGCGCCTGCATGCTGATGAAGGACCTCGGCAGCCATGCGTGGATCGCGAAAACCTACGGTGGCCGCCTGCCCGACGAACCCTGGCTGGCGCCGCGCCAAGGCCCCGCGCGCCCGGCCCACCGAAGCACGGGTCACTGACGCATGGCACGCGCCCCGATGGACCTGCCGAACTACGAACAGGCCGGCGAACTGAAATTCGGCCAGGTCGGCATCGCCAACCTGCGCATCCGCACGCTCGACGTGGCCCAGCTCGCCGCGGAGATGCGCGAGCGCGTCGAACGCGCGCCGAGGCTGTTCGCGCGCGCCGCCGTCATCCTCGACTTCGGCGGCCTCAGCGCCCTGCCCGACGAGGCCACGGCGAAGACGCTGGTGGCGGCGCTGGAAGCTGCCGGGGTGCACCCGATCGCGCTGGCCTATGGCACGCCGGAGAACGACACGCTGGCCGAGCGCCTCGGCCTGCCGGTGCTGGCGAAGTTCCGCGTCGCCTACGAGCGTGCCGGTGAGCCCTCGGCCGGCGAGCCAGCGGCGACGTCCGCCGCACGAAGCGAAGAAACCCGCGCCGCGCGTGCGCCGCAGCCGGCGCGCGAGACCGCCGCCGCTACGCCGTCCGCCGCCACCCCCACCATCGAGCCCGAACCCGGCCTCGTCCATGCCCTGCCCGTCCGCTCGGGCCAGCAGGTGTTCGCCGCGAACCGCGACCTCACCGTGCTGGCCCCGATCGGTGCCGGTGCCGAAGTGGTATCGGACGGCTCGATCCACGTCTACGGCGCGCTCAGAGGCCGCGCGCTGGCCGGCGCCTCCGGTTTCACCGGTGCGCGCATTTTCTGCCGCGAGTTCCACGCCGAGCTGGTGGCCATCGCCGGGCACTACAAGGTGCTCGACGACGTGCCGAAGGCCCTGCACGGCAAGCCCGTGCAGATCTGGCTCGACGGCAACGACATCCTGCAGATCCAGCCGCTGGCCTGACGGCCAGTCTCGACAAGAACAACAAGACGGAGAAACGACCTTGGCGGAAATCCTCGTAGTCACCTCGGGCAAGGGCGGCGTCGGCAAGACGACCACCTCGGCCAGCATCGCGATGGGCCTCGCCCGCGCCGGCAAGAAGACCGCCGTGATCGACTTCGACGTCGGCCTGCGGAATCTTGATCTCATCATGGGCTGCGAGCGCCGCGTGGTGTACGACTTCGTCAACGTCGTGCACGGCGAGGCCTCGCTGAAGCAGGCGCTGATCAAGGACAAGCGCTTCGACAACCTCTACGTGCT
>DMHI01000149.1 GCA_003449515.1 Lysobacteraceae bacterium
CTGCCGGTGTACGAGATCCTGGTGCTCGACGAGGCCATCGCCAACGCGATCGCCGACGACGCCGGGCGCGAGGCCGTCCGGACGCTGGCGCTGGCCAGCGGCTTCGCCGACATGACGGTTGTCGCCAAGCGCCGCGTGGCGATGGGCCAGACCACGCCGGCGGAAGTGCTGCGCGTGGTGGGCGACGGGCCGAAGCCATGAACGTCTACTACTACCGCGTGCTGCTGGCCAGCGGCCGCACCAAGACCGGCATCGCCCAGCTCGCGGTGGAGCAGGACAGTTCGGCACGGCTGTGGCTGGAGAAGAACTTCGAGGCCACCGTCGTCGACCTCACCCGGCTGCCGGGCTGGCTGGCCGAGACCCAGCGCAGCCTCGCGCACCTGATCCGCCCCAACATCCGCCCGCCCGAGCTCGCCGGGATGCTGCGCGACATGGCGGTGATGACCAGCAGCGGTATCCCCGTGGTCGAGGCGCTGCGCGCCGTGGCGCAAGAGGTGGGTACCGGCCGCGCCTCGAACGCGGCACGGGTGGCGCGCAATGTGATGGACGAGCTCGATGCGGGCGCTACGATGAGCGAGGCTTTCGCGCGCTATCCCGACACCTTCCCGGAGACGGTGCGCAACCTGGTGATGATCGGCGACGAGACCGGCAGCATGGACAAGATGCTCGCCGAGGCTGCCGATCACGTCGAGCGGGTGGCGAAGATGTCCGCCGATACGCGCCAGGCGCTGATCTACCCGGCCTTCGTGTTCGCCTCGATCTTCGCCGCCGGCGGGTTCTGGATCTACTACGTGATCCCGAACCTCACCGGCCTGTTCAAGCAGATGAATGCCGACCTGCCGCCGCTGACCATCGCGGTGATCGCGTTCTCGGAATGGTTCACCGCGCACATCGGCGCGATCCTCCTCGGCATGGTGGTGCTGGGCTTCGCGCTGTGGGTTGTGTGGCGCTACAGCCGACCGTTCCGCCGCTTCACCCACAACCTGCTGCACCGCCTGCCGATCGCGCAGACCGTGATGAACTCCGCCGGGCTCGCCTTCCTCACCGAGTACCTCGCCCTGCTGATCCGCGCCGGCGTCGACATGGTCAGCAGCCTCAAGGTGATGGAGCGCGCGATGCAGGACGAGTACTACCGCGAGCGCATCACCGCCATCCGCCAGGTGCTGGAGCGCGGCGACCGCGTGTCCTCGGCGATGCGCCAGGTCGGCGGCTTCCCGCCGATGCTGGTGCGCATGGTGTCGGTGGGCGAGGAGACCGGCACGCTCGACGCGCAGCTATCGCGTCTGTCGGCGGAATACAGCATGCGTCTGCAGCGGCTGATCGCCAACCTCTCGGAAATCATCAAGCCGGTCGTCGTGCTGCTCGCCGGCGGCCTGTTCATCCTGCTCATCGTCGCCCTGCTGCTGCCGGTCTACGACCTGGTGAAGCAGGCGATGTCCGCGCCGCAGTTCTGACCGGAGGCCCGCCATGAGTCCGCTCGAACCCGCCCACCGCGTTCCACCGTCTGCCACGCGCCGGCAGCGCGGCATCGGCCTCGTCCAGGCCCTGCTGCTGGTCGTACTGATCGGTGCCGCTGTCGTGGCCGGCGCCACCCTGCTGCGTTCGTCGATCCCGGCCGACCAAGCCGCCCGGCAGGAGCAGGCCCTGCGCTGGGCGGACGAAGCGCTGGTGGCCTATGCCGCCGCCAACGCCCGCCTGCCCTGCCCGGTGAGCAGCCCCACCGCGTCAGCGACGGCCTGCGTCGCGCCAGGCGAGAAGGGCTGGCTACCGGTGCGCGCCCTCGAGGCCGTGCATCCGGGTGGCGCCGGACCCGGCACGCCGCTGCGTTACGTCGTCTATCGTGGCAGCGGTGACAGCGATCTCGCGGTGGCCAGCAACGCCTTCAGCCCGCACACCTGGGAGCGCGTGGCCCACAACCTCGACCCGATCAACGGCCTCGACTTCTGCGCCAAGCTGGCGAGCGCCGCGCGCGAGACCATCGCTGCATTCCAAGCGAACCGCGCCAACACCTTCGACGCCGACGGAACCCCGCTGAACGTGGCGTTCGGCCTGATCGCCGCCGGTCCCACACCGGGGGATGGCGGCGGCCGCTTCGACGGGGTGAACCAGCAGACCAGTGCGGTGTTCGCCGCACCGTCGCAGCGTGCCGACAGCGCCTACGACGACCGCACCCACGCGCGCGAATTCGGCAGCCTCGCCGAGACGCTGGGCTGCGGCCACGTCGATCCCGCCAACCCCGATGGCCTCGCGCTGGCGGCGGTCGACATGCTCGGGCTCGCGCTCGATGTCAGCGACGAGGTGACCGAGCAGCACGAGGGCAACAAGGAGGACACGGCGCTGGCAGTGGCGATGGCCACCGTGTCGACGGTTTTCGCCGGCATCAATGTGGCGCTGGCCGCCGCGAGCATCGCCAATTCGGTCTCGACACTGGCCACCGCGGTCAGCCAGCTGGCGACGGCGACGGCGACCTGCGCGATCCCGCCCTTCGTCGCCTGCGGCCTGATTCCGCCCTACACGGCGGCGGTGATCGCGGCGAAGGTGGCGATCGGGCTGGCCACCGGCGCGACGGTGCTGGCCACGGCGGCGATCGTCCCCACCGCAACGGCGCTGGACAAGACCATCGAGGCCTACAACATGGCGCAGCAGCCGCTGGCTGGCGCCACCGTCGACCTGGGCGCCGCAACCGAGCGCACCTGCATCGCCGCCGAAGGCGGCATGGTCAGCGTCGAGGCCGACGCCAACGGCAACCTCATTCCCCGCGACCCGCCGGTGTTCCGCCCGGGCCTGCGCCAGGAACGTGACGCCACGGCCGCCGAGCTCGCGACCCTGCGCACGCAGATCGCCGAACGCCGCGCCCGCGTGGCGCTGCTCGAGCAGATCCCGTCGGTGGAGCTGATCGAGTATCCGCCGCCGCCGATTCGACGCACGGGCGAGTCGGACGCCGACTTCGCGGCGCGCGAGCAGGAATGGCGCAACAGCCGCATCGACCAGGAAACCATGCTGCAGGCCAAGCTGGAGGCGATCCGCCAGGCCAAGCAGGCGCAGTTCGACGCCGAGGCCGCCGCCGACTTCGCGAACAACGCCCGGCGCGAGCTGGCCACGATGCAGGATTCGGTGAACCGGCTCTCGGCCGACGTGGCGCTCTGCGATGCCTCGCCGCCGGCCGATCGCACCGGCCAGGCCCGCTGCGCGCACATGCGCCGCGCCCTGCTCGGCATGACCACCTGCGACGCGAATGTGCTGACGGCCGAGCAGGTCCGCGACCGCCTGTGCCTGCCGTGGAAGCAGGAGGACCTCGCCACCGCGGTGGCGCGGAGCAACGCGGCGAACGCCGAGTTCAACCGCCTCGAGCGCATCGCCGTCGACCTGCCGGTGCCGCCGATCAAGCCGTACATGAACAACAGCGGGATCTACGCCGGCCGCTGGGACTGCCTGATCCTGGGCTTCTGCAACCCGCTGATCATCCCGAACCAGGCGGAGAACGACGAGCGCGACACCTACGCCAAGCTGGTCTACAGCCTGATCGGCATGGAGGTGTCGCTGCGAGAGAAGGAGGACGAGCTGGCCGAGGAGGAGCTCGCCTACCAGAACGCCAGGGCCCAGTGCGAGACGCTGCGCGCGCTGAACCCCGGTGCCGACGGCGGCGGGACGCAGCAGCCGCCGATGTGGGCGGGTGCCAGCGCGATCATGCAGGCGGCCAACTGCCGCGGCGCCACCGGCGCGATCACGCCGGTGGACTGCCGGAGCCCGCCGTGACCCGGCGCGGTCGCATCGCCAGCCGGCGAGCGTCACGCGGCTGGTCGCTCGTGGAGCTGGCGGTCGTTCTGGTCGTCGTCGGCGCCATCGGCGTGCTGCTGTGGCGCCTGCTGCCGCTCGCCCCGCAGGTGGCGGCTGGCGACCTGGCCGGCCGCGAGCTGGCGCAGGCCGAGCAGGCGCTGGTCGGCCATGTGCTGGCGCATGGGCGCCTGCCCGCGCCGGAGGTGCGCAACGGCCTCGGCGTGCTGCCGGTCGACGCGCTCGGACTGCCGGCGCGCTTGGCCGTCCGCTACCAGGTGCAGCCCTCGCTGACGGTGTCGCCGGGCGACGAATTCCGGCCGCTGCTGCCGCCTGATCCGGTCATCGACCCGGCCGCGCCGGTGCAGACCGGCTTCGTCAACGGGCTCGATTTCTGCATGGCGCTGAAGGGCGCCGAGGCGCTCAGCCTGACCGGCATGGACAACATCCCCACCGCGTTCGCGCTGATGCACGGTGGGTCGGCCGGCCACGAGCGGATGGCCACCGCCGCCTTCGCGCTGCCGGGCAGCGCCGGCCTCGGGGAACGGCGCGTGCTGGCCGTCGGGCCCGGCGAGTTCGCGAGCCGGCTGGGCTGCCCGGACCGCGTCGCGCGTGCGCACGGCGCGGCGCGGGCGGCCTACGCGGCCTACGACGTGGCGCGGGTGGCCAACGAGTACCAGCGGATGCGCGCCTTCGCGATCAGCGTCGCCGAGATGAACCTCGAGAACGCCGAGACCGCCGAGCTGTTCGCCGGCTTCGATGTCGCCTACGGCGTGTTCCTCGAGGCCGTGGCCATCCTGCAGGAGGCCGCGGGTTGGCCGCCAGACGGCCTCGCCATCGCCACCGGCATCGCGTCGCACGTGACGGCGACCATCCAGCTCGGCATCGCCATCAGCAATCTCGCCGCCGCCGTGGAAGACCTCGAAGCGGCGCGCGCCGACCAGCTCGTGGCCGAGAACCAGCTGGCCGCCGCCAACAGCAACCTGCAGCGGATGGACACGCTGGCCAGCGGCGCGCTGACCCACGCGCGCGTCCTCGACGAAAAGGGGCTCGAGCCATGATCGCGACGTCCGTCGGCCGCATGCGCGGCTTCTCGCTGGTCGAGCTCACGGTCACCCTGGTGGCCATCGGCCTCGTGTCGCTGGTGCTGGTGCAGTTCCTGGGCACCGCGACGCTGCAGCGCAGCGAGGCCGCCGGCCGCGACCTGCTGCAGCGCGCCGACGACGCCCTGCTCGCTTTCGCGATGGTCAACAGTCGGCTGCCCTGCCCGGCGGCACCCGGCACCGGCATCGAGGACTGCGCGCTCGGGCAGGTGGGGCTGCTGCCCTACCGCACAATCGGGCTGCCCGACGCCGGCGCGCGGCGCATCCGCTATGGCGTGCTGCGCCGTCCGGACGACCGCAAGCTCGACGCCGACCTCGCGCGCGCCATCGACCGCTTCGACCCGATGCAGGTGCTGGGCGGCGGGCTCGCCACCGAGTTTCCGCTCGGCAATGCCAACGGCATCGACCTGTGCTGGGCGCTGCGCACGGCGCAGGCCGCGCCCACCGACGCGGCCTTCCTGCACGTCACCCGCCCGGATGCGCCGACGACGCTGGCCGACCACGTGGCCTATGCCGTGGCGCTGCCGGCGCCGGGCCGCAGCTTCGGCGGCCGACAGGCCACGAACGCGCCGGCGTTCGATTCGCCGCGGCGGCGCGCCAATCCCGACCACGCGGATCGCGTGCTCGCCGTGGGCCTCGACCAGCTGTGGACCCGCATGCGCTGCGGCGAGACGCTCGCCACCGCGTCGCACGCCCACTTCAACGCCGCCGCGGCGATCACCGTCGTGCACACCGCGCTGCGCGACTACCGCAGCCAGCTCGCGATCGCGCTGAAACTCGCCGAGGCCAACGTCGACAGCGGTGCTGCGGCCTTACTCAACGGCGTCGCCGGCACCGCGAGCGCGGCCGGCGGCACGGCCGACACCATCTCCGAAGGTCTCGCCAGCACCGGCATCGTGGCCTACCGCGTGGCCCTCGGCGTGGTGGCGACGATTGCCGCGGTGGCGGTCACCGCGACCGCCGGCGCGCTCATCGCCGCATCGGTCGAGGCCCGCGACAAGGCGGAGGAGGTCCACGACTGCGTCGACAGCAGCGATAACCCGATCCCGGGCTGCATCGTCGAGCTGATCGACGACGCCCGTGCGCTCGAACCGGTGATCCTGCAGAACGCCCAGACCGCCGACGCCATCGGCCTGTACTGAATCCGCCGCCATGCCCACGAACGCCTCTTCCGTCCCCTCGTCCCGCGGCTTCACCATTCTCGAGATGTCGGTCGTGTTGGTCGTCATCGCGCTGATCGTCGGTGCCGCCGCAGTAGGGCGCGATCTCTACCGAAGCGCCCAGGAGGAACGCTTCAGCAGCGACTTCGTGCAGGCTTGGCTGCTGGCCTATGACCGCTTCGTCGCGGGCACCGGCACGGTGCCCGGCGACGATTTCGATAACCCCACCGGCCTCGTGGCCGGAGGCACGAACCGCTTCGTCTGCGACCTCGACCTGCAGAACGCCATGCTGGCAGCCGGCGTGACGCTGCCCGATGGCCGCGGCGAGGGTTTCGCCAACCGCTATGTCTATCAGGACGCCCGAGGCAATCCGCAGGACGTGCGCGTTTGCGTCGGCGCGGTCGACTGGGCCGAGCCGGCCGGCAGCGTGGGCGCCTTTGCGCTGCGACCGCGCAACGTGATGCGCTTCGAGGGTCTGACGCCCTCGCTCGCGGCAACCCTCGACACCCGGCTCGATGGGCGGGTCGATCCCTTCCGCGGGCGGTTCCGCGAGGTCGGTCGGCAAAACGCGCTGGCCACGCCGACGCCGGCCCGGCCGTGGAGCGCGGATGATCGCGACAACCTCGGCGGCGGCACGAACCCCGACGACCAGGTTGCCCTCGTGCAGGGCTACCTGCGGATGAGCCAGTAGTCACGGTAGAAAGTAGCGCGCGCTCAGAGCTCGCGGCCGAACCGCAGCGTGTACTCGCCCACGGCCAGCAGGTCGCCCTCGCGGAGCCGCGTCTCCAGCACCACCGCGCCATTGACGCGAGTGCGGTTGGTCGCGCCGAGGTCGCGCACCCGGTAGTGCTCGCCGTCGCGCCAGACCGCGCAGTGATGGCGCGAGACAGTGCGACGTGGCAGTTGCAGGTCGCTGTCGGGCGAACGTCCGACCACCAGCGGCCCGCCCGCGACCGCGGCGCGGACACCGCGCTCTGGGCCCTCGACAACGGTCAACCACGCATCGACGGCGGATTCGCCAACCACCGGCGGGGCGTCGCCGAGTCGCAGCGTCAGCAGCGCCGCGGCATCGTCGGAGTCGAAGAGCGCAGCCGCGCGGTCGCCGCTATCGGTCGTGGCCTCAGCATCAGACCACGCGACGCTGTCGTCAGTCCCCTCCGCGCCAACCCGCCAGATACGCAGCGGGCGCGCCATGTCCGGCACCGGCAGGTAGACCTCAGGGTGAAGGGCGAATGACTCGAAGAGCGAATCGAACAGCGAATCACAAGCGAGCACAAGACCGGCGCTCGCGTGCGATACCAGCGGTTCAGTCCACGACTCGGGATTGCCGACCACGGCGTAACCGCCACCCGGCTGCGGCTGCACGAGGACTGGACAGAGCGAGGCCGCGATGCCGGGACGCCGAGCCATCGCCTCGCGTGCGAGCCGCGTCGCGTGGCGTGCCGCCTCGGTCAGGGCGACGTGGTTGCCACCAGCAGGCACGCCGGCATGCACCGCAGCGACATCCGTTGACAGCACCCAGGCACCGCCTTCGCGAAGCGCCTGCACCAGAGTCAGCACGTCGGCAGGCTCGAGACCTTCGGCGGTATCAGGGGGCATGTGCAGGCGCAGGCCGCACAGCCACTGACGGGCGCCGGCGCCGCGACCCTGCGGGGATGCGCCAGCGGCCGCGATCGTGCCGCCACGCTCGGCGCGCAGGCGATCCCTGAGCACCAGCGTCGCTGGCGCCGGTGCTGCGCCGAGCTCGATCTTCAACGCCATGCGCAGCGCCTCGAAAGCGGCCAGCGCCTCGTCATGACGCCCGTCGGCGGCAAGCGCCCCCATCAATCGCCGGGTAGCGAGATCGTCCCAGGGATCGAGTTCGACGAGGCGGCGCGCACTGGCGATGGCACCACGCGACCGACCGGACGCGACCTGTGCGTCGAACAGGCGAACCAACGCACGCTGCGTGGCGCCAGACAGGCGGGCGCGGGTGGGCAGCAGCCAGGCCTCGTAAGCCGGACAGTCGTCGACAGCGATGCCCTCGAGGAAGGCACCGCTCACCCCGAGCAGTGCCGCCTCCGCGGCGAGCAAGGCCTCCGCACCGGCATCCACCGCCTGCTCAAGGCGATGCACGTCGACCACGAGAGAATCGCGGGGGTGCACAGCGATGTCGTCGCGGGTGGCGATCAGCACACCACCGGCCCCGTGCGCCTCGAAAGCCCGGTTGAGGTTGGCGACCACCTGCCGCAGGTTGGTGCGCGCGGCCAGCGCCGGCAGCGTCGGCCAAAGCAGTTCGGCGAGATACTCGCGCGAATGCCGGCGTCCCCCCTCCACCAGAAGGTAGCCCAGCAGCGCCCAGCCCTTGCGGTACTGGATCGACATGCCCACGTCGCTGCCGGCGTGCAGCAGCCGTCGCTCGCCCAGCAGGTGCACGCTCAGCATCGGCACTCTCCCGCCCCTAGGCTTCGTGCTCCTTGGCCGCTCGCAGGGTGAAGAACCCGTTGACGGTCAACCGTCCGCGCCCGGGGGCGCTGGAAAGCCGCGCCGCGTCGGCGACGTGGCTGGTGTGGAATACGTCGGCATCATAGGCGATGAGCCGGTTGAAGCGCGGCTCGACCACGTCCAGCCGCAGGAACCACGCGTTGGAGTCGATGAGGTACCTGGCGGCGACGTCGACGAAGCACCGCTGCTAGTGGACGTGGTCACGCCACCTTCGGCGCCACGACGGTGGCCGGTGGCGCCGCGCAGTGCCGGGCGATGAAGTCGGCGTGGTCCGGCATCACCCGCAGGCAGTTCTGGATGATCCGACGCGTGTCCTCGACGTGCTTGGCCACCGCCGCATCGTCGAAGGAATCCACCAGCGCGTGCCAGCGGCGCGGCACGATGCCCTGCCCGATCATCACCTGCACCCAGCTCATCTCGCCGAACAGTTCCTCCTGCTCGCGGAAGAAGCGGCCGTTGCTGCGGAACAGGTCGATCTTCGCCCGCAGCGTCTCCGGGATCGGCATCTCCCGCACCTGCCGCCAGAACGGCGTGTCGTCGCGGGTGGTCGCCTTGTAGTGCAGGATCAGGAAGTCGCGGATGCGGTCGAACTCGACGTGCGACTGCGCGTTGAAGGCGTCGATGTCCACCGCGTCGAAGCCGGCGTGCGGGAAGAACGTGGTGAGCCGGGCGATGCTCGACTGGATCAGGTGGATGCTGGTGGACTCCAGCGGCTCCATGAAGCCGCTGGCGAGGCCGACGGCCACGACGTTCTTGCTCCAGAAGCGCTTGCGCTTGCCGGTCGTGAACTTGAGGATCTTGGGCGTCATCAGCGCCGGGCCATCGAGCCGCTGCAGCAGGCGGGCGCTGGCCTCGTCCTCGCTGACGTGATCGGCGCAGAACACGTAGCCGTTGCCGACGCGGTGCTGCAGGGGGATGCGCCACTGCCATCCCGCCTCGCGCGCGGTGCTGCGGGTGTAGGGCGTCAGCGCCTCGCGGCGCTCGCACTGCACGGCCGCGGCGCGGTTGCAGGGCAACCAGTGGCTCCAGTCGACGTAGCCGGTGCCCAGCGCCTCGCCGATCAGCAGCCCGCGGAAACCCGAACAGTCGATGAAGAGCTGGCCGTCGACGCGCTGGCCATTTTCCAGCGTCAGCGCGGTGACGAAACCGGTGTCGGGGTGGCGTTCGACAGACGCCAGCTTGCCCTCGACGCGCCGCACGCCACGCTGCTCCGCATACCCGCGCAGGTAGCGCGCGTAGAGGCCGGCGTCGAAGTGGTAGGCATACGCGATGTCGGCCAGCGGCGAGCCCGGATGCCGGTCGGACGGCGGCAGGAACCGGTTCACGCGCGCGGCGGCGGTGTTGAGCGAATACTCGTCGAGCGGCCCCGCCGCGCCGGCAGCGCGCTGCTTCAGCCAGAACTGGTAGAACGGCGCGAGGCTCATCGACTGCCCGATCTTGCCGAAGCCATGGATGTAGCTGTCGCCCTTCCGGCCCCAGTCGACGAACTCGATACCGAGCTTGAAGCTGCCCTGGGTATGCGCCACGAAATCGGGCTCGTCGAGCTGCAGCGCCTGGTTGTACTGCTGGATCATCGGGATGGTCGCCTCGCCAACGCCCACGGTGCCGATGTCCTCGGACTCGACCAGCGCGATCGAGTAGCGGGGGCCGAGCGTCTTCGACAGCGCGGCGGCGGCCATCCAGCCGGCGGTGCCGCCGCCGAGGATGACGATGCGTTCGACGCGGGTGTCGCTCATGCGGGCGTTCCTGAAGGGGGATTGACGTTGGAGAGGCTGAGCGCGGCGGCACCGGGCGCGCGGCAGTGGCGGGCGATGAAGGCTTCGTGCGTTGGCATGGCCTGCGCGGCCGCGGCGAGCACGCGCCGCACGTCCTCGATCATCGGCATCGGATCGCCGCCCAGCGCCATCGGGTTCGGCCGGCGCGGCATCAGGCCTTGGCCCACCATCACCTGCAGCCAGCCGGTCTCGGTGAACAACTCGTCGGCGAAGCGATGGATGCGCCCATGCGACGCGAACAGCGCCAGCTTCTCGGCGAGTTCGTCCGATACCGGCGCGTGCCGGCGCGCGTCCCAGAACGGCTCGCCGACGCGGCGGTTGGCGCGGTAGTGCAGCACCAGGAAGTCGCGGCAGCGCTCGTACTCGAAGCGCGTCAGTGCGTTGTACTTCGCCGTCGAGGCCGGGTCGAAGCCGCGGTCGGGCAGCCATTCGACGAGGCGCGCCAGCGCCGACTGGATGAAGTGGATGCTGGTGGACTCCAGCGGCTCGAGGAAGCCGCTGGCCAGCCCCATCGACACCACGTTGCGCTTCCACGGCTCGCGGCGGATGCCGGTGGTGAAGCGCAGCGTGCGCGGTTCGGCCAGCGGTTCGCCGTCGAGGTTCGCCAGCAGTGTCGCGGTGGCCTCGTCCTCGCTGATCGCGTTGATGTCGAACACATGGCCGTTGCCGGTGCGGTGCTGCAGCGGGATGCGCCACTGCCAGCCGGCCTTGCGCGCGGTCGCACGGGTGTAGGGCGTGAGCGGTGCCGCACTCGCACAGGGCACGGCCAC
>DMHI01000100.1:0-263 GCA_003449515.1 Lysobacteraceae bacterium
CCCTTGGTGTCGGCCTGCTTGGTGAGCAGGCGCACCACCGACTCGGCCAGTTCGCGCAGGTTGAAGGCGGTGGTCTCGAGCTCGACCTTGTTGGCCTCCAGCTTCGAGTAGTCGAGGATGTCGTCGACGATGCGCAGCATCTGCTTGGCCGAGCCTTGCGCGGTGCGCAGCAGGTCGGCCTGCTCGCCGGTGAGGCGTGCCGCCAGCAGCATGTCGATCACCGGCAGGATGCCATTGAGCGGCGTGCGGATCTCGTGGCTCAT
>DMHI01000100.1:614-6468 GCA_003449515.1 Lysobacteraceae bacterium
GAACTCGCCCTTGGCCATCATCGCCGCCTCGGTCTGCTTCTTGGCGTCCTTCAGCTCGAGTTCGAGGCGCCGGTGACGCTCCAGCTCCTGCTGCAGGGTGTCGACCATGCGCTGGTTCTCGCTGGTCAGCCGCTGGTGCTCGGCCTCCAGCTCGCGCGCCTGCCGCAACCCGCCGGGCACGCACCACGCCGCGCCCCCGGTGAGCAGCGCCGCCGAGATCACGGCGGGCCCGAGGACATCGCCCGGGAGGAGGGACAGCAGGATCGCCAGCAGCAGGCCGCCGGCTCCGGCCAGCAGCAGCCAGCCGATGAACAGACGTGTCGGTGCGCGGGGCGGCAGCACGTCAGAGGATTGCCTGGTTGAAGTCGAAGTCGAGCGCGTTGGCGGCCTGCTGCACGAGGTTGCCCTGCACGAAATCGACGCCGCTCATCCACAGCGTGGCGGCGGCCTGCGGATCCTCGACGCCGTGGCCGATGACCTCGAGGCTGCGCCGATGCGCGCGGTCGATGATCACCTTCAGCTCGTCGCGCACGGCCGAGGCCAGCGCGCCGGTGCTGTACTTCGCGGCCAGCTTGATCAGCGACAGCGGCAACTGTTCGAGCAGCGAGTCCACCTCCGGGCCGGGCTCGAACTGCGAGAGGCAGAACTGCACGCCGTCGGCGACCATCGCCGAGCAGAACTCGCGCAGCGTGCCGGTGTGCACGTCAGCGTCGCCGAGCCGCAGTTCGATGACCAGCGATGCGCCCGGCACGCCGGTGGCACGCAGTTCGTTCCGCAGCCAGTCGGCCTGCCCGCCGTGGGCCAGCGTGTACGGCGACTGCGTCACGAACAGCATCATCGAACCACCCTTGGCACGGACCTGGGCGATGCGTGCCAGCGCCTCGCGCAGCACCCAGCGGTCGATCTCGACGATGAAGCCCGAACGCTCGGCGGCAGGGATGACCTCGGTCGCGGTCATCCGCTTGCCGGCGCTGGTGTCGAGCCGCAACAGGGTCTGGTAGCGGCTGTCCTCGCCACCGGCCACCGCGACGATCGGCTGGTAGAGCAGCGACAGGCGGCCACCGGCCATCGCCGCGCGCATGTCCTCGATCAGCGCCGTCTGGCGCTGCGCCTCCTCGGCCGCCAGCGGGCGGTAGAGGTCGATCTGGTCGCTGCGCTTGCGCGCCGCGTGCGCGGTCTTCTCCACCGCGTTGAGCAGCGCACCGGCATCGGTGAACTCGGGCACCAGCGGCGCCACGCCGGCCACCGCCGGCGTCTGCACGCGCTGCTCGCCGAGCTGGAACGCATGTGCGGCGAGGGCTTCGCGGAGCTGCACGCCGAGCATCAGCAGTTCATCGGCATCGAGGCTGGCATCCAGCACCAGGAACCCGCCATCGGCGAAGCGGCAGACCAGGCGCTCGCCGGCCAGCGGCTTGAGCAGGTCGAGCGCCTCGACGTGCAGGCGCTCGAATTGCCCGAGGCCGAGGCGCTCGCGCAACTTGGCGATCGTCTGCATCTCGAGGAACACCACGCCGCCGCGACTGCGGCCTTCGGTGATGAGCTGGTCGATGCGCGCCATCATCCGGCCGCGCTCGACGATGCCGGCATCGACGCTCGCGGCACCAGTGTCGCGTTCGCGGATCTGCTGCACATCGCGGTAGCGGCGGATGCGCCCCTGCACGCTGGCGATCAGGTGCTTGGGGCGGATCGGCTTGGAGAGGAAATCGTCGCCGCCGGCGTCGAGCGCGTTGAAGCGCACCTCCTCGTCCTGCTCGCCGGTGAGGAAGACGATCGGCGTGTGGACGAAGGCCTCGCGCTCGCGGATCAGCGCGGTGAGCTCGATGCCGTTGGCCACCGGCATGTGGACATCCATCAGGATGAGGTCGGGCGCGAAGGCGTCGAGCGTCGGCAGCACGTCGAGCGCATCGAGCACGATCCGCGTCTCCATGCCGGCATTGCGCAGCACGCCCTCCGCGAACAGCGCCTGCGCGCGATCGTCCTCGACGATCAGCACGCGGTATGACGGCTCGCCGCTGGCGAACAGGTCGCGAAGACGGTTGGCCACATCGGCACCGCCATGCGGCTTGACGATCACCGCGTCCATGCCGGCGCGGCGCGCGGCCAGTCGCGCCATCACGTCGTCGCTGTCGGTGATCAGGGCCATACGCACGAGCTGGTTGGCGCGCGCGCGGATCGGCTTCATCGCCTCGCCGATCGTCTCCACGGCGGCGGCATGCGGGCGATCGACCAGCACCACATCGGCCGGGAGTGCGCCGGCCAGCTCGACCAGTTCGTCGACGGCGGTCAGCACGTCGACCTCGAAACTGCGTGCGCGCAACTCGTCGGCCAGGTCCTGGCCGGTGCGGCCGTCGTCGGTCAGCAGGTACAGGCGCAGCGTGCTCATGATCAGCGTTCCGTTGCCGTTCGGGTCAGCGTCGAGTGTAGTCCGGTCGTCCGGGTCGTAACGCGACGCCCGCGTGGTGGTCCGGCGAGCGCGGCCGGGCTCCGGCGCGACCAGGTGCGGCTCACCGGCGTCGGCCACCCAGCGCCGCCAGAACCCCAGCGGCAGGGACTCGGCGCGGGGCGGGTGCGGAAGGAGCACGAGCGCCCGCGAGGCGTCGCCGTTGGCACCGGCCGGCAGTTGCTCGAGCAGGGCCTCGATCAGCGCCGACAGGCGTGCGCCCAGCACCGCGTCGGGGCGCTGCTGCTGCTCGAGCGGCTGCGCCAGCGCGTCGGCAAGCCGCATTACGGTGTCCACCGCGGCGCCGAGGCCGAGGGCGTGCAGGCCCTGCACCAGCGCGCCCAGTTCCTCGCGCATCTGCGCCAGGGCGTTGATATCCCAGCCGCTGCGGCGGGCGCGGCGCACGCGCCGCTCCATCTGCCGGCAGCGCAGCCGGAGAACGGCGGTCAACTCGTCGGCCGCAAGACGGCCTGCGGCCAGGGCGACGGCGACGGACACGGGCGGCGGGCTCCAAGGGACGCCGCGATTGTGATGGCATTCGCAGGGCGGGCTACGCGGGTTCAACAACTTTCACAGTTGTGACGCAGTCGCCGGTTTTTTCTCTTGACGTGCCCACAGGCGCACAAACAGCCGCCAAGCGATGAACAGGCCCAGTGCGGTGAGGGCCACCAGCAGCCCGGCAGCGAGCACCGGGGCCACCAGGGCCAGCGCCAGCCCACCGATGGCGAGCAGGTCCTCGGCGCCGGAGGCCGCCCAGTTCGACACCGGCTCGGGCGAGGCGTTGATGGCCACCCGTGTCCCGCTTTTGAGCGCGTGGGTGGCCAGCGCCGCGCTGCCGCCGAGCGCCGCGGCGGCCAGGCTCCACTCGCCGTCCGGCGTGAACGCCGCCGAGGCGAGGAAGGCACCTGCCGGCACCCGGGCGAGGGTGTTGACGAGGTCCCAGGCCGAATCGACGCCGGGGATCTTGTCGGCGAAGAACTCCACCACGGCCAAGGCGCCGGCGGTGCCGAGCACCCAGGGCGAGGTGACGACCTCCATGCCCGCCGGCAGCGTCATCCAGCCCAGCAGGGCGGCGATGCCGACGCCGAACACGGTGAGGTAAGCGCGCACCCCGGCGAGGCAGGCGAGCGCGAGACCGAGGGCGAACAGCGGGGCGTCGGGCAAGGGGGGCTCCTCGGGCCGCGGCGGGGCCGCGAGCCAGCTGAACGAGTATGCGGCACAAGGCTTGACCCGGCCTGAAGCCGGCCGTATACCGGGCGGCCCGCCATCGGCCAGTCGCCGCATCCCCCCGTGAGCCAGAGTTCCGAGCACGCCGGATTCATCGTGGTTCCGCGCCGCGCCTCCGACCGGCTGCGGCGCTGGGCTGTCGGGCTGGGCTGGCCACTGTCGCTGCTGCTGCTGTGGGGCTGGATGGTCTGGCGCGCCGAGCCGGCGCTCACCGCACTGCGCGCCGAGCACGCCCGCCTCGAGCTCGAGCATGCCGAAGTGTCGCAGGCGCTGGAGCGCGCCCGACAGGACGTGGCCACGCTGCGCCGCAGCGACCAGATCAGCCGCGCCGCCAACGTCGACGTGCAGCAGACTCTCGCCGAGCGCGACGAGGAGATTGCCGCCCTTCGCGCCGATGTGGAGTTCTACGAGCGGCTGGTGGGTGCCACCGGGCAGCGCCGCGGTCTGACCGTGCACGCCGCCGAGTTCCAGCCCGAAACCGGCGGCAGTTGGCGCTACGCGATCACCCTGACCCAGAACCTCAATCGCGCCGCGGTGAGCAGTGGCCGGATGCGCTTTGCCGTGGAGGGCGTCTTGGGCGGGGCGCTGGCCACGGTCGATTGGAATGCCCTGCGGCAGGCCGACGACGCGCCCGGACAGGAGTATTCTTTCCGCTATTTCCAGCGGCTCGACGGCAGCATCGTGTTGCCGGCCGGCTTCACCCCGCAGCGCGTGCGCGTCACGCTCGACGGCGGTGGTGGCCGGGCCGAGGCCAGCCTGCCGTGGCAGGGCCCGGCGGTGCCCTGAATCTGTCCCCCGCGAGAGGTCGTTCCATGCTCGGTTTCGGTGATTCCAAGGCCCGCGCGGCCCGCAATGGCGGCGGCGTCGACACGCTGGTCGGTCCGCAGGTGGTCGTGCGCGGCGAGCTGCGCTTCGCTGGCGGCCTCTACCTCGAAGGCCAGTTGCTGGGCAGTGCCATTGCCGAGGCCGGTGCGACCGCCACGGTCACGGTGGCCCCGCGCGGCCGGGTCGAGGGCGAACTGCGCGCGCCGGTCGTGGTCATCAATGGCAGCGTCAAGGGCGATGTGCATGCCGATGAACGCCTCGAACTCGGGCCGCAGGCGCGTGTCGAGGGCAACCTGCACTACGCGGTGATCGAGATGGCCGCCGGCGCGGCGGTGACCGGGCGGCTGGTGCATGTGCCCGCCGGCACCGGCGCGGTCGCGCCACTGCCGCAGGACGGCGGCAGCGCCGCCGTGCCGAACGCCCGCGAAGCGACAGCGGCCTGACGCCGCGTTCCTGCGACCGCCATGACCACTCCGAGCTATCAGGACCTCGAGGCACCGCTGGACTTCACGGCGGCCGCCGCGGCGAAGGCCGCCGCGCTGATCGGCGACGAGGGCAACCCGGCGCTGAAGCTGCGCGTCTACATCACCGGCGGCGGCTGCTCCGGCTTCCAGTACGGCTTCGAGTTCGACGAGGCGCAGAACGACGATGACGTGGCGGTGCGACGCGATGGCGTGACCCTCGTCGTCGATCCGCTGAGCCTCCAGTACCTGATGGGCTCGGAGGTCGACTACCGCGAGAACCTCGCCGGTGCCCAGTTCGTGATCCGCAATCCCAACGCCAAGACCACCTGCGGCTGCGGGAGCAGCTTCTCGGTCTGAGCCCGGGTGCCCGCCGGCGGCGCCGGTCGCGCGTCGCGCGCTAGACTGCCGTTCCACCCGTCCGACTCTCCCGGATGTCCACGACCCTCGTCGCCGTCATCCTCGTTCTACTGCTCGGCCACTTCCTGCGGCCGCTCTCCGCCCTGCGCCAGCACGGCTGGTTCGTGGCGTGGCTGGGCATGCTCTCGCGCGACGGCGGCGCGCTGCGCGGCGCGGCCCTGGTGATCGGCCTGCTGCTGCCGCTAGCGGCACTCGGCGCGCTGCAGTGGGCGCTGGCCGGCTGGGCTTATGGCCTGCCGGCGCTGCTGCTGGGCGTGGCGGCGCTGTTCTACGCCTGGGGGCCGGGCGATCTCGATCTCGACGTGGAAGCCGTGATCGACGCCGACGGCCTCGATGCGCGGCAGACGGCGGCGCGATCGCTGTTTCCGCAGTGCGACAACGTGGCCATCGAGGGCGGACCGCTGGTGGAAGCGGTGTTCCGCTGTGCACTGTGGCGCTGGTTCGGGCCGCTGTTCTGGTTCCTGCTGCTCGGGCCGGTGGG
>DMHI01000221.1 GCA_003449515.1 Lysobacteraceae bacterium
CCGACCGCCGAGCCCGCCCACCAGCGCCGTGCCGGCGCCCGCGCCGACCGCCGCAGCGGCTTGACCAGGCGTCAGCAGTCCGTCTTCGGTCTGGTCGCGGATTTCGGAGGCCGTCGCGCCGGCGGCGACTGCGCCTTCGCCGGCCGCACCCGCCACCCAGCGGTTGACCTTGGGCGCGACCTTGGTGATGCCGCGCCCGATCAGGCCGCCGAGCGCCACCGAGGGCAGCGACTCGGCCACCGCGGCAGCAACGACCGCCGGGTCGCGCGCAGCCGCGCCGAGTGTCTCGACGAAGCCCTCGGCGTCCTCGACGCGCTGGCGGGCAAGCTGCAGTTCGTCCGAGGCCCACCCGGCGGCAATCCGCGCGGCCTCCTGCGGCCGGATGCCAAGCCGGTCTTCGAGGAAGCGCCCGACGCGCCCGCCGGTGGGGATGTCGGCCAAGCCGATCACCGTCTGCGGCACCAGCAGAGCAGCGCGCAGCGCCGTCACGCCCACGTCGCGCGCGGCGTCCGCAGCGGTGTAGCCATCCTGGGCCGCGACCTCGGTCAGCAGCTCATTGATCTGGCTACGCCGGCGGCGCGGCTCGGCTTCGGTCGGTTGCGCGCGCTGCTCGACCTCGCGCAGCAGTTGCTCGATCTGGCTCAATGGGCGCCCCTGTCACTCGTAGCCCAGTTCTTTCAGCCGCCGTTCGCGCTCGTCTCTGGGCAGCGACCGGTCCTGCGCAATTGCCATCGCGTGCGGGTTGTTGCGGATGTTGGGAATTTGCGCTGCGGTGGGCGGTGCGGCCGCCTGTGGCACAGCAGCGCCGGCTGGCTGCACGACGCCCGAGGCCTGACGCGGGTTGGTTGTGGCGGCCGGCGTGGCCGGGGCTGGTTGACCGGCAGACGGTCGCCGCGGCAGGTCCTGCTCCGTCCAGCCGGGGTAGATGATGCCCATCACCTGCACGGCCCTGGCGCGCGCGCGCTCGATGTTGTTGGTGCGCTCCATTTCCCTTGTGATCAACCCCTCGAACACCTGCTGCGGCGTGCGTCGGCCGGTGGCGGTGACGATCTCGAGCGCCTCGCCAAGGTCGCGCGCGCGCCCGCCGTCAACCAGCGCCTGCGCCTTCTGGATGTCAACCGCAGCCGCCCCACCGCGCCCGGCTGCCGGCACCGCCGGAAGCACGCCACGGCGCACGGCATCAAGCTGCGCCTGCGTGGCGTTGGGGTTCTGCTCGCGAAACAGCGCGACCGCGGCGTCCTGCCGCGCCGCCAGTTCCGTCCGCTCGCGAGCGCGGTCGCCCATGTTGGCCCGGTGCGCCTGCTCCGCGCGCGCGTCCTGGCGCGCCGCGCGCGCGTCTTGCGCCCCTTGACGCGCCCGGTTGATGAAGCCGTCCGCCTTCCCGAACGCATCCAGCTCTGCCAGCGAGTCCATCACGCGCACGCTGCCGTCGGGCTCGCGCACCGAAATCCGCCGCGTCGTCGCCCCGTTGGGCAGCCTCACCGTCTCGTCGCCCACCACGTCGCGCGCATCGAGCCGCGTGCGGCCGTGGCGGTTGAATTCCTCGATCACGCGCGCGATCGGCGCGCCACCCTGCGCCATCAGCAGCGCCTGCGTGTAGCCCTCCTTGTGCGCGCGCTCGGTGGCCTCGGCCAGCCGCCCGATGGCGGCCGGGTCGGCGCGCCCGTGCTGTAGGCCGAACGCCAGCACCGAGGTCTGGTCGTTGAGCGCGTCGGCCATCGAGTACACCGGCGCCCGGGGCGCCTGCGGGGCCTCGCCGACCCGGCCGCCGGCTTCCCACTGGGCCACGCGCTCTTGGTAAGCCTGCGTGGCCGCGGCATGCTCGCGCTGGTGCTGCGCGAGCCGCGTCTGCTGCTGCACGGCCTGCAGACCGACCTGGAACTTTCGATCTTGCTCCAGTTGCTCGTCTTGCCGCGCCCAGAGCTGGCGGTCGCGGTCGTGGCGATCCCGCTCACGCGCGAGGCGCTCTTCGTCGCGTGCATCCAGTGCCGCCTGCCGCTGCGCGGCGCGCGCATCCTGGCGCAGCGCCATTGCCGTGCGCGGGTCGCCGTGGCGCTCGAAGATGCCGGCTGTGGCCATCTGCCTCGCGTGGTCGACCTGCTGCTCAGTCATTTGCCCGCCCTGGCGCTGGCCCAGGAATTCCGTCACGCCTTGCTGGGCTACCTCGCGCACGCCAGAGGCGTCCACGTCGCCGCGCGGGCGCAGCCGGTAGTTGCCCGACTGCTGGTCGAATTCGACGTCGTAGCGCCCACTCTCGGCGGCGCGGCGCAGCTCGTCGCCCTGCTCGGCGGTGAAGCCCTGGAACTGCTGCGGCTGCTCGCGCGCCAGCCGCGCCAAGTCGATGTCGCGCATGACGCTCTGGGCCGCCTGGCGCCCGCGCATGAAAGCTGACACGATCGACATGGCTCACACCTCCCGAAACGTGATGCCCAGCGCGCCGTAGTCCACCATCGCGTAGCCGTCTTCGCGTTCGACGACGGCGTGCGGGTAGCGCTGACGCACCTCGTCGGCCATGACACCGATGTAGCGGCGCCGCTTGCGCTCGTGGCGATAGCCGAACTCGTAGAGGTCGAGCCCAGTGCGCTCGTCGCGCCCGACGCGCCGGATGTTGCGCTTGAGGCGCCGGTCCGACGCGGTGAAGATCGACGACACCGCGCCCACCATTTCCCCAATACCCTCCAAGCGGTCGCGGTTGCTTTGGCGCCGGATGTCGTGCTGGCGCAGCTGCAGCCCGATCAGATCGGCCGCGCCGCGCTGCGCCATCTGCGCGCCGGTGAGTTGCGTCTGCCCCCAGTCGCCGAGCGCGGCCTGCATCTGGCGGCCCGGCGCCATCTGGTTCTGTACCGCCTGCGAGCCCGCGCCCACAGCCACCGAGTACGCGCCCTGCGCCGCGCCGGGCAGTCCGCGGCCCAGACCAGCCACGTCGAGCCGGCGGGCGAAGTCGAGCGAGCGGTCCTGAATCCGCATGTTGCGCGCGCCAGACAGCGCCTGCGTTTGGCGCTGCATCGAGTCCGCTGTCGCGTCTTGCGTGATGCCGAAGGTCTGACGACGCGCGTCCATGCCCACACCCAGCCGCTGGCGGGCCTGCTCGGTGGCGGCCAGCCGCGCCTCGTTGGCGGCCGCGGCCAACTGTGCCGCGTGCTGGTTGGTCAGTGCCGTCACGTCCGATGGCATCATGATTCCGAAGCGCGCGGCCTGCCTGGCGGCCGTGCTCAGTGCCTGCGTTTGCCCCGCGCGCGCATCGGCCACCGCGCGCCCCACGCGCGCATCGATGTCGGCGCCAAAGCGCTGCTCGATGTCGGCGTCCGCGCCGGCCAGCAGCGCTGCATCGGCGGTTTGCGCGCGCTCGAAGTCCTGCGCGCGCTGGCGCAGTTCGGCCGCATCCCCCACCCCGCGTCGCATGATCTCGTCGCGCAGCGCCGCATGTGCGGCCTCGTCGCCGGTGGCGGCCTCGTCCCTGAGCAACGCCTCCAGCGGCCGAAACTGTCGCCCGTAATCGGCCAGCTCGCGCCCCTGCTCGGCGGTCTGGCGCATGATGTCGAGCTGCGCATCGACCACAGGGCGAGCGATCGCCTGGTTGGCTTCAAACTGCCGGCGCCCCTCGGCCAGCTGCTCGCGCGCGACCTCGGCCGAAATACGCGCCGCCGCCTCGTTGGCTTGTGCGATCGGCGTGTAGTCCGGCGCCCTCGGCGCGCCGCCGAAGATGGCATTGAAAATCCCGCTCATTGCGCCCCCAGATCCGGCAAATCGAACACCCCCACCGTCGCCGCCTCGCGCAGCCCGAAGGCACGCAACCAGCCGCGACGGCCCATGTAGATCACGCGCGGGCAGCCATCGGCCGCCGCCTGGCGCTTCACCCGCTCGTACAGTTCGCCCATCTCAGTCAGATCTCCCGCGGCCACCCAGATCACGCAGGCAGGCTCACCCAGCGCGCTCCCGCGGCGCGTGACCATCACCGAGCGCGCGCCCTCGAACACGCGCGCCGGCTGGCGCAGCACGTCGGCCCACGGCATCGGCGTGAGGCTGGCCGCCACCGTCGGCTCGATCAGGTGGCGCCAGCGCGCCAGCGCCGCACGCGCATCGGGCAGGCGCACGGCGTCTTGCTGGGCGGCCGGCATGTCGGACATGGCGTCCATCGTGCCATGCTTGCCGCGCCGGCCCTACTGCAGCCGCGCGAGCAGCTCGTTGATCTTGGCCACCACCTGCGCCAGCGTCGCGTCCGCCGGCAGCGGCCGGATCGGCTCGACGCGGCGCGCCATGAGGATTTCCAGGCACTCCTTGAGCGCGCCGTCGAAGCGCGCGCGCTGCGGGTCGCTCGGCGCCGGCGGGATGGCTGGCTTGTGGCTCATGGCGCCCTCACAGCCGGTTGAGCGCGGTCGCCGTCTCGGCCATCTTGAACGAGCGCAGCCACACCGAGCCGGTCAGCTCGACCGTCCAGCGGTCGCTCTTGTGCCCGCTGGGCAGGCGCAGCAGGCTGCGCGGCTCGGCCAGCAGCGCGGAATACACCATGCGGTCGCCGGCGTGGACCGCCACATTCACGGCGGCAACTACCAACGGCGGCAGAGGCACCACCGGCGAGGCGTTGATCGCCCGGCGCAGCAGGCGCGAGCCGTTGATCGAGCCCTGCCCCCGGTTGTTTGTGACCGCATTCTGGTTATCCGCTTCGGCTGCTGAGCGCGCGGACAGCGCCGCCGCGACTTCGGCGTCGCTCATCTCGGCGACGAAATCCACGACCGCCGCGCCGAAGTTCACCGGCCGTGGCAGTACGTACTCACCCGAGCGCCAAGTGTAGGTCAGGCGCTGGCCATCGTCGGCGGCAAACTCGAAGATGCCTTGCGCGTTGGACAGGTAGAGCCGGCCGTTGTGCGGGTCGGAAAACAGCGCATCGGGCCACAAGTCCAGCCGCGTCAAGCTCGCCTCGCGCTCGCCGGGCGAAAACACCAGCGTGCCGCGGTCGAAGTCCGCGCTCAGCCCGTGGCGCGCGTAGACGCGGCCCTCGCTGACGGCGGCCACCATCAACTGCGGCTGCAGCTTGCGCCAGCCCTCGCGTTCGTAGAGGTGCTGTGTCCACAGCACGCCGCCGCGCTGGCTCACGTGCGCGAGGCCGTGCGCGCTAGGGTAGAGCACGCCGTCCTCGACGGCGACCACGCCGCGCTTGGACAAGCACGGCCAGGGCTCGTTGATCTGGTCGATCGAGATCGACGCCGGCGTCGAGCCTGTCACCAAGTACGGCGTGGCCTCGGTCGCGACAACGACCGTCGTCCCATAGACCTCGATGCCCACGATCTGGTGCGCCAGTGTGCGCTGAAACCGCGGCGGCCAGGCGTGCGGCTGCATCGGCTCCGAGAAACACAAGGTCTGCCCGACAAAGCCCACCAGTGCGCCGCTGGGGTGCGCGCGCAAGCCCCGCAGGCCAGCAGGCGGCGGCGCCCAGTCCGACGAAATCAGCTCGTCGCCGGGAATCTGCGCATCGGTGAGCGTGTCCGAGAACGACGTGCCAACGTTGTCGGCGACCAGCTGGAATCGCCCGCTCGAGCCAGCCGAGCGGTAGAGCCGGCGCGTCATGCCCGTCGTGTTCCACGGCGCCACGCGGCTCCACGAGGTCGCGCCGGCGAAATTGCCGGGCACCCGAAAGACGCTGTTGGTCACCACTTCCGAGACCGCCACGCGCGTCGCCGAGATCGTCACCTCGTCACCGGCGCGCAGCCAGTGGTTGCCGCTGTTGGTGAACGTGGTCACACCGCCGGCGTGCGTGGCTGTGCCGGTGCCAGAGTTGGCCGGCGCGGCGTCCATGCCAGAGATCGACCACGTGCCATCGACGCGGCCTGTCACCAGCGCCGAGGCCGCCAAGGCCGGCGAGTCCTGGCTTTCTTCCTTCCACCGGCTGAGGAAGGTGTAGACGTAGACCCGCGTGACGGCCGCGCCAGAGCCGCCGCTGTGGGACACCGCCAGCTCAGCCTGTGGCCGCGGAATGCCCAGCGCCAGCGGCGCGTTCGGCAAGTCGGCAAAACGCGCGTGCCGCGGCTCGCCGTCGCCGCTCCAGGCCCAGCGCCGCTCCAGTGTAGGCGCCAGCGGCAGTTGCAGCACATCTACATCGCGCGACCACGCCAGCCACTGCTGCTCCACACCCTCGACCGCGCGGTAGATCGACATCCACGGCCCCGAAACGGTGGGCGTCGAGACGAGTTGGATGCGCATCGTCGGGCGAATCTGCCCGCTCGCGATGTCGCAGTTGATGGCCTCGGTCGCGAATCCCTCGGGCAGCAGTTGCGCCGCACGCCTTGGCATCATGCCGCCGAAGCGGGTGATCGAGATGCCCATCGCGCGCCCCGCTCAGATCAGTCCAGTGGACTTGGCGACGTAGGCCATGGCCGCGCCGGCGATTGCGATCAGTGCGTAGTTGAGCCACTGCTCGACTCGCGCGTTGCTCGGGCCCTGCGTTTCGACCGCGCGCAGGCGCCGGCTCAAGTCATCGATGGTGGCGTCGAGCTTGGCCAGCGACGCCAGCGAAGCATCCTGGCGCTCTTCGACAACCGCCAGCCGCGTGACAGCCTCGGCCATGCGCTGCATCGAAGCCTCCATCTTCAAGTGCGACGCACGCAAATCGTCGATGCCGGCGCGCATCAACTGCAGCTGCGTGTGCACCTGCGCCGCCAGCGGAAGCGCTTCCGCACTGTGGAGGAACTCGGGGTTGGCCGACATCGCCGCTGCTCCTGATCAGACTTCACGCACCAGCACCATGAACTCGACCTGCTTGGTGCGCCCACCGGTGGTGACGATGGTCAGGCTCACCTTGTAGGCGACACCCGACGCCGGCCCGGAGAAGAACGCGCTGATGAGCCCCGCGCTGTGCGTTGGGGCCGAAACCGTGCCACTGGAGGGCGTCACGGCGTGCGTGATGTGCGCGATCGTGTCACCGCGGTCGTTCAGCCACGGCGCGGCATTGACCACGTAGTCGAGCACGTCGGCCGGCTGTTGGGTGAAGGTGCCCAGCATCGTCATGGTTTGCCTCGGCTCAATTATCCTGCAGCGTCATCCGATGCGGCT
>DMHI01000194.1 GCA_003449515.1 Lysobacteraceae bacterium
ATTTTCCTTTCCGCACCAGCACGCCATAGGTGCGCGAGGGGAAGTACTCGCGCAGCGGCCGCGCCACGAGGCGCGCCTTGTCGGCATCGGTGAGGCACAGCGCGGAGACGATGGCGATGCCGAGTCCCTGAGCGACGTACTGCTTGATCACCTCCCAGCCGCCGACTTCGATGGCGACCTGATAGGGCACGCGGCGTTGCTCGAACGCTGTTGTCACCATGCGCCAGGTCGAGAGCTGCTTCGGCGGCAGGATCAATCCGTGCGGCGAGAGGTCTTCGAGCTTGATCGCCGACTTCTTCGCCAGCGGATGCGTCGGCGCGGTGATCAGCATCGCGTCGAAGCGCTGCAGCGGCGCGTAGTCGATGTCGTTGGGCACTTCCCACATCGCACCCACCGCGAAGTCGACTTCATCGGCGCGCAACTTCGCGAGGCCGGCTTGGCCGGTGACGCTGTGCAGGTGCAGACGCACGTCGGGGCGCAGCGTGCGGAAGGCGGCCAGCGGCTCGGGCAGCATGTGCAGCAGGGTCGAAGAGCCCGCCGCGATGTGCAGTTCGCCGCCGTCTAGGCCGGATTGGCTGCCGCGGAAGGCTTCGTCCAAGCCGTCGAAGCCTTCGACCAGCGGCCGCGCGAGGTCGTACAGGGCCTGCCCCTCGCGGGTCAGCGACAGGCGTCGACCCACGCGTTCCAGCAAGGGCACGCCGTAGTGACTTTCCAGCGCCTTGAGCTGAAGGGAAACCGCCGGCTGGCTGAGGAACAGGGCCTCCGCGGCCCGGCTGACCGAGCCCAGTCGGGCCACCTGGCAGAAGGCCTGCAGCGGCTTGAGACGGCTTCCCTTGTAGTAGAAGCGCCCGGATTCGCCTTCCTTCTTTCGCTCTGAAGCCGGCTTTTGGCGTCGCGTTCTGCGCTTGATGGCCATGTTTTTGGGTCGCTATTTGATTTTATTATTGACTCTATCCAAAGATTTGCTTTGTCAACAGTGATCGATGGGCGCGACCTTGGGGCGTCGCCGGACCTCCGGCTTCCGCCCTGACCCCGCCGCCCGCCATGTCGACCGCCACGCCGCCCCGCCCCGAAACGCCCACCGCGCCGGCCACCGGCTTCCGCCGCGTCGGCCGCCCGGTCGAGGGCGAGGCCACGATCCTGGTGCCCGAGCTGCAGGCCCTGCTCACCGACCTGCACCGCCTGTTCGAGCCGGCCCGCCGCCAGCGCCTGGCCGCCCGCGTCGCCCGCCAGGCCGAGTTCGATGCCGGGATGCTGCCGGACTTCCGCGCCGACACCCGCGAGATCCGCGAAGGCGACTGGACCGTGGCCCCGATCCCGGCCGCCCTGCAGGACCGCCGCGTCGAGATCACCGGCCCGGTCGACCCGAAGATGGTCATCAACGCGCTGAACTCCGGCGCCAACTGCTTCATGGCCGACTTCGAGGACAGCAATGCGCCGTCCTTCGCCAACCAGATCACCGGCCAGCGCGCCCTGCGCGACGCCGTCGACGGCATCCTGAGCTTCACCGCGCCGGAGACCGGCAAGCGCTACGCCCTTGATCCCCGAGCGCAAACAGTGCTCATCGTGCGCCCGCGCGGCTGGCACCTCGACGAGGTGCATGTGACGGTCGACGGCCAGCCGATGGGCGGCGGCCTGTTCGACCTCGCCACCTTCGCCTTCCACAACGCCAAGACCCTGGCCTGGCGCGAGCGCGGCCCGTACTTCTACCTGCCGAAGATGGAGTGCATGGAGGAGGCGCGCCTGTGGGACGAGGTGATGGCCTTCCTCGAAGTGCGCTTGAACCTGCCGGTGGGCACGATGAAGGCGACGGTGCTGATCGAAACGCTGCCGGCCGTGTTCGAGATGCACGAGATCCTGCACGCGCTGCGCGGCCGCATCGTCGGCCTGAACTGCGGCCGCTGGGACTACATCTTCAGCTGGCTGAAGACCCTGCGCCGCCACGCCGACAAGGTGCTGCCGGAGCGTGGCCAAGTGACGATGGCCCAGCCGTTCCTGAAGGCCTACTCGGAACTGTTGATCCAGACCTGCCACCGCCGCGGTGCGCATGCGATGGGTGGCATGGCGGCGCAGATCCCGATCAAGGGCGACTTTGATGCCAACGAGCGCGCGATGCAGCGCGTGCGCGCCGACAAGCTGCGCGAAGTCACCGCCGGCCACGACGGCACCTGGGTGGCGCATCCGGCCCTGATCCCGATCGCGCGCGAAGTCTTCGACGCCCACATGCCGACGCCCAACCAGCACCACGTGAGGCGCGAGGACGTGCAGGTCACGCGCGACGACCTGCTCAAGCCCTCGCTCGGCACCATCACCCGCGCCGGCTTCGACAACAACGTCGACGTCTGCGTGCGCTACATGGCGGCGTGGTTGGCCGGCAGCGGCTGCGTGCCGATCCACCATCTGATGGAGGACGCCGCCACCGCCGAAATCAGCCGCACCCAGCTGTGGCGTTGGCTGCACCACCCGCAGGTCGCCGCGAAGAATGGCGTCCCCGCCGAGCCGCTGCACCTCG
>DMHI01000155.1 GCA_003449515.1 Lysobacteraceae bacterium
CAATCAGGCGCTCGGCGATCATCACAGCGCGATCCTCCCCTCACATATGGCGCGCTCCTCGGCACGGCGGGCGGTCAGCCCAGCGAGGCGGCGGCCCGCGGCGTAGTCCCATCGACTGAGTTGGGCACACCACTCTGCGGCCGGCCTCCCCTCGTTGAGTAGGCGCACAAGCGTGGATCGGCAGGCCGCGCCTGCGCCGACGTTGTGCGACCAAAGCAGCAGGGCAACGGCCTCGTTGCGCTGCACCGGGCGGCGGATGCACGGCTCAAGCATCTGGGCGTGCTTGAGTAGCGACGCGCCAAGCAGTGCGGTGCACTCGTCTCGGCTAAAGGCATCGCGCAGGCCCACCACGGCGCGGTCCGTTTCGCCCGCGCAGACGGTCGCAATGCCCACAGGGTCGAGGTATGGGCGATGGACAACAGACTCCCAGCGCACTGATACCGGCACCGCAAGCAGCACGACAACCAGCGTCGCAATGCTGGCGGGGCCAGCCTTACTCGTCTTTCGGCTGGTCGTCATGGCGGCTGCGCTTTGCCTTGCGGTCTTGCCACGCCCAGTAGAACTTGACGGCGTTCTGGACAATCAGCCCGACCGTCAGGACGATGGTGGCGATGTATACCCAGTCCTGCATACCGATGCCGTAGTAACTCAGGCCGGTGATGGCGATCGGAATAGCGGGTGCCGCTCGTGTTGCAGCGTCAACGGTGTCGCCTGCGTTTGCCATCATCGATTGTCCTTGTAGAGGTAAGTCAGGTTGTCGGCTGCTGCCGCTCGGCGGCCTGCGCGCGCCAAGTCTTGCTCAAACGCCCGGCGACAGTGCTGCCCTTGGTCAATGGGCCAAAACAGCACCTCAGCCAGCGTGCGCACGATGCGCCACTGCCAGCGCGGCGGACTGCGTAGTGCTGTGTTGCGCCACGCCCGCCCGCTCAGGCTCTCGTCCGGCATGCCGTTGGCAAGCGCGACGTTGACCCACTGGCTTGTGGCGTCGCCAAGGCGTTGCAGGTACGGGCGGGTGTCCCAGCGGTCGATCATGGCTTGGCGTGCGGGCTGGCAAGGTCGATGGGGGCAAGCAGGGCAGGCACGCGCGCTGCTGCGATGTGCCCCTGCTGCGCGAGGTAGCCGACGAGCATCTGCGTTTGCGGTAGCGTCACGTCGATCCGCTCGGCGCTGTTGAACAGGAACATCGCGTCATCCAGCACCGGATCGGCGGCAGTCGCCGCGCGGATCGCTGTGCGCTCCTGCTGCGTGAGCCGAGACAGGAAGCCGAAGTGCGACATATACGGCGTGGTCGTTTGCGCGAGGGGCTGCGGATCGGAGGGCGGCAGCACAGGGGCGGAAAACACCGCGCCGTCATACGTCCATCCGATGCTTGGGCGCAGCGCGAGGCCGGTCACGTCGATACCGCCAAGCCACGAGTCAGCAAGGATGACGTTGACGACGGCGCTGTTTTCGACAATGGCAAAGATGCGAGACACTACGCGCCCTCCACAAAAGTCAGAATTAGCAGGCCAGGAGAGCCATTACCTGCCGTGACCGCGCCACCGGCAAACCACGCGGCTGATTGACCGCCAGCGCCATGACCAGTTGCGTTAACGCCATTGCTGTTAGCAGATGGCGCGCTCGTGCGGATCAAACACGATCCAAACAAACTTGGTGCACCCGCGCCGAATCCGTGAGAGTTCTGATTTCCAAGCGAACCGCCAGCTCCAACTCCTAGCGTACTTGCGCCGCTTGCCGCCCCCGATCCAGCGGAGGCAGTTGTTGTGGCACCTAGCCATGCTGCTCCGACATTAGAGCTACCACTTTGCTCCATCGGGACCGCATTCATGTACGCCCATCCGCCGGCCATGCTCGTCTGCGATGTTCCGTTTCCGCCGCCGTTTAGTCGAATAACGTTTGCCCCCACCGTAAGCGACGTTTGCCCGCCCGGCCCTCCAAACGAGGTCGTGTCGCTTGATACAGAGCCGCCAGCTCCCCCCGCTCCGATGACTGCTGCAACTGAAAGAACGCCGGGCGGAATAATGACAGGATGCGTAACTGCGTATCCTCCTGCGCCACCTCCAGCGCCTAGACTTGCAGCAAGGCCACTCGCTGAGCCGCCCGCGCCGCCGCCTACGCCAGTCACATAAACGATGCCTCCCCCGCCCTGCGCCCACAGCGGGATGGGCAACGCAGGATTGCTTGAGGTAAGTATGTGGGTTTCGCGGCGCTGGGCCGCAGCACCACCGCCGAGGATCGAGGAAAGAGGCGTGCTCATGGCGCGGGGTAGAAGCCGGCAGTAGCGCGCCAGATAACGCCAGTGGTGGCCGGCAGGACAACGGTGGTGGCGGTCGCCTGCGCAGAGGACGCAATCGGTACGGCAAAGTCCTCGCGCAAGAAGGTCGTCGAGCCCTGCAACGCGGCGTCAGCCGGGAAGCTGAAAGCCAGCGCGCCCGGCAGGTTGGTCGTGGTGATGGTGACGGGTGTCGCCGCTGCCGTAAGCGCCGCCGCGGCAAAGCGCGTCATCGACAGGTACGTAATGTAATGCCGCAGCCCTGTGCCGGGCGACGGCAGAGTAAGTGTCACCGCAGCGCCAGCAGTGCCCACGGCGGTCACAGCGTCAGTCGTTGTCGTACCGACCAGCGACTGGTCAAGGGGCGCGGTCGAGGCCAACAGCGTAGCGACCAGCGAGCCCGAGGTGTACGCCGTTACTCGCACGCGCACGCGGTCGTATCCGGCGCACGATCCTTTCCAGGTGCCGGCGGTAGCACCGGCGAACGCAGGGGCAACGACGTAGCGCGTACCCACCTGATTGATAGGCCGGATGGCAATGGCGGCCCAGTTGGTGCCGTCCGCCGTGCCACTGACTTCGACCGTCAGGGTTGCGGTACCGCGCAGGTCGAGGGCGAAACTGGCGCAGCCATGCGCATCGACGATGACTTCGGCGGCGTTGGCGGCGAGGACGCCAGTGGCGTGCAGGTTTTCGCGCGGGTGGAGTGTCGCCACCGTGCGGTCGCGGCTGAGTTTTGCCATTACAGAATGCTCCAGTGCAGGTTGATCGGGCCGCCGACAGCGCGCCCAAAGGATGCCCCTACCGTGATGGTGCCGGTGCCGGGCGTGCCCCACAGCCCCAGCAGCTCGATCATTTCAGGATCGTTTTCGTCAGCGTCTGTGGCCCCCGCAAGCCGCACCTCGACGCGCGATGCGGGCGTAACACCAGCGGCAGGGATGGTCTCTAGCCACTCCAGCGCGCCGCCGGCTGGCGTAACGGTGATGGTGCCGGTGCCGCCAGTAACGCCCCCGCCTCCGGCCGGCCCTGCCGGCCCCACTGCTCCGGGGGTCTGCAGCTCAAACACCGTGGCCGAGCGGACGATGACGGCGATTTGCTCGCCCCTCGCTGCCGATAGCGTGCCGCCCGGTGCAAGCGATTGCCCCGAGCCGTAGGCGATGCTGCGGCCTGCGCCGGGATCGAACACTGCCAGCGCACCCGCCGCCGAGCTGGACGCATTGCGTACCACGTACTCTTCGCCCACCTGCGGCGATGCCGGGGCGTGGAACGTGGCCGTCGTTGCCAGCACCGCGAGTAGTGGCGTGTCGTCGGCCAGCGTCTGGCCTGCCGTAACCACGGTGTAGTCCGCTGCGCCACCCCCACCGCCAGCCGCCCCAAGATCAACCCACGTCAAGCCGTCGGAAAACCAGAGGCGCGCACCCTGTTCGAGCACGACGCCCGGCTCTGTCGCTGCGCTGGGTAGCGTGGCGACTTGGGCGAATCGAACGCCGATGGCAAACTCGCGCGCCATCGTCAGCCGTCGATGACCACGCGGAATGCGTTGATGGCCGGCGCGCTGGCAAATCGCACCGTCACGCTGTTGATCGTGGTGTATTCGATGTCGGCGATCACTTCGTCGAACGCCCCGCTGTTGCGATAGACGCTGGCTTGCACGTCGCGCGTGCCAAGGTTGTGCGTAACGGTGTATTGCGTCGCCGTGCCATCACCGACAAGCTGCTGAAACTTGAGCGGGCGGCCTGCCCAGTTGGCGATCTTGAGCGGCGTAAGCGCAAGGTTGTCCGCCGTGCCCGCGTTCGTCTCGGCCTGTGTGGCAATTTCAATGATGCCGGCCGTCGTCTCGCTCGCCGCCGGGGCAGAAGTGCCAAACGAGGTCCAGAGGATGTTCGTGCTGCCGATCGTGCCGTTTACCGCCGTCTGGCGGAACGTCGCGCCGGCACTCGTACCCTCCTCGACGGTAACGACGGCCTGCTCAAGCTCGGGGAACGTGTTGGCGTCCGGCGAGCGTGTCATGGCGACGGCCGCGCCGTTCCAGATGTAAAGGCCGTTTTCGGTCTGTGTCGTCTGCGACCGCACAAGCACGCGATCGTTCGTCGCCATCGTGATGCTGTCGATGGTCGCGCCGGGCGACGCCAGACTGATGTTCGCTTGCGTGCTGACGCGCGCGCTGTCCTTCCAGGCGAGCCCCTCAATGGCGCTGTCTACGTAAGCCTTGTTCGCGGCGTGGCCGTCGAGGGTCGGTACTGGGACATTCAGCAGCCGAGAAACGTTGATGAAGTCAAGGTCAGTAAGGATTTCGCGGGCCATGTTGGCGCTCCGTCAGGTGAACCGCGCGCTGCCGGCGGTTGGGGTGGAAAAACTGATGGCGGTCTGATTGACCGATGTGTGCAGGATTGCGGCCTCGATTTCCGCTCCGCCGACGCTGTAAACCTCGACTGCGGGGCGGAAGCCGAGATTGTGATTTACCGTCCAAGAGGGCGAAGGACTGGCCTGCGTATGCACAAAACTTTGCGACCCGCCAGCGAACGGCAGCCCGCCAGCCGTCAAGCCATTGCCTCGAAAGACTTGGTTAAGGTCGGTGTCGTAGACCAGCTCGCCAAGCTCGAGAACCAGCGGCGTGCGCTGGGCCGTGGTAATGCGCGGCAGGCGGAAGATGCTCATACGCGCGTGCCTCCGTCAAAGCGGCCGAGGCCTGCGATTCGGTCGCCCAAGTCCCACAGTCCACCCGTGCCGGTCGCGGTATTGCCACCCGTCGAACTCAGGGTGATGGTGTTGGCGTCCTCGACGATGTTGACGTTTGCGCCAGCCGCCAAGGTTTTGCCGCGCAAAGCCCCGTCACCAGCTCGCGTGAGGACGCCAGCACCCGTCATTAACTCGACGGCACGCACGTTGGCCGGCACGTTTTGCACCGCCCCCCACGCCGTCACGCTCAGGCCGCCCACGGCGGGCGGGCCGGCGGGCACGGGTGCTGCCACGGCAGTGCCGGGGCGGTAGAGGCTGCCATCGGGCAAAAACACGTTGACGCCGATGGTCGCGGGCTCGCGGCCCGTCGTGTCCAGCACGACGAACTTTCCGGGCTGTTGCCAGAGCGGGACTCGGACCTTGGACATGCCGGCAAGCGTGGCGGATCGCCGGATTAGATCAACGGTCAGTCCGTCGCCGTCTCCGTGGCGCGGTTCCACTCGGCCAACATGGCCTTCTGGGCCTCCATCTGCGCCCGGCTTGCCTCGCGCAGTGCTGCGGCGCGCTCAGCCGAAAAGAACGAATTGTCCTGGGCGTAGGCTTGGCGACGATCGTCGCGGAACACGTCGCCCGCCTTTTCGGCCGCCCTGAACGCCGCGTAAGTCGCCGAGTTGCCGGGGCGGATTTGAGCTTCGTTAGCCGCCGTCAGCTTGATCGCCACGCCGGCCATGAACGGCAGGCTTTCGGCATACTCACTTGCCGCGTCAACGCCATCGCGTTCGGCAATGTCACGGATGCGATTTGCCGCTGTTTCGATGGACGCCCGGCGCGCGTAGTACTTCTGTGCCGTGGCCTGCACCTCGTTCACCGGGCGCACGAAGGTCTGCAGAATGGGCGTCGGCCGCATTTCATTGGCTTCTGGGTCATTTACGGCATTGAACGCCGCCTGCGCCGTCGAGGCAGCGAAGTTACCAAGGCCGCCAGTCAGCAGCCCGAAGAACGCTTGAATTTGCTCAGGCGCAACGTCAAGCATGGCAATCGGCTTGGTGTAGTCATCGCCGCCGCCGAGGCGGTTCAGGCCAGTGGCAATGGCCTTGTAGGGCGCAGGCGTGGCGTCGCGGCCAAGAACGCTGCGCGGCGTCGTCCGGTCGTATGGGTTCTCTGCCCAAATCTGCTGCCCAAAATCGTTCTGGTTGGCCGTCTGCTGAACGATGTGCTGGCCGATTTCGGTCGGGATCAGCGATGCAAGCCCAGACTGCGCGATCTGCACTGGAAACACCGCTGAAACCGACACGCGGAACAGGTCGGACGTAACCGCGCCGGCCACCTGCTGCTCAGTCCTTGCGCCCGAAGCGATGTCCTCTGCGTCGCCGCTGAAGAGCTGCTGCAGACGCGAGCCTGCATAGGTTGCGATGTTGAAGCCGAAGGGCATCGGAATAGTGCGAATTTCGCCGTCACTATTGATCCACCACAGGTTTCTTTCCTTGATCTGCGGCGGAACCTTGCTGGCCATGCTCTCGCCATCCTCATCTTCCATGCCTGCTGCCACAGCAGCGAGCATGAACTGAAGAATGGACAAGCCCGTAAGTCCTGCCAGCACTTTGCGGCCTGCGCCGGTCTTGGGATTTACCGCCTTGCCCAAGGCGTGCGTGCCCTGTACGGCGGCGTTGAAAAACAAGTAACCAGCCGACATGGCTGGCCCAGCCGTGCCCTTGCGGTTGAAATTAACCGTCAAGTCTTTGGCGCGCTGGGCGGCCTGCTGTGCCGAAAATCCAGCCTCGCGCAGTCGCGCATAGTAACTCAGTCGCATCGCGTTCTCGAACGTGTCATTCAAGTCCTCGATGGCGGTCAGGATGGCCGAGCCGACGCGGCGCGCGCCAGCGAGTGGGCTGGTGCTCGCCTTCCACATGGCCGCGTTTGATAGCGCGTCCACGCTGGCGACGTGCGCCCATCCGGTCTTGCCGCCAGCGGCTTGGAACTCCGCGGCATATCGATCCATCGCGTTGCCCGAGCGCGCGCCCTTTTTGCGCTCAAGCCGCCACATAGCGCGGATGGCTTGCGGATAGCGCGCCAGCACGCGCGCACCGTCGAGGATGCCGCGCTCCGAGCTGACACGCGCAAGGCCAAACTGCAGGTCGCGGGCAATGTTCACCGCCGCGAACCCGGGGTTCCATGCGGTCAACGTCTGGGCGATGTAACGCTGCGTCCACGCGATTTGTCGGATCACCGGCCGGCTGACGAACTTGCCCGTGCCGCCAAGGTTCTTGAGCGCGGCAGCCAGCGCCGGCTCGGTGAATCGAATGCGATACGGCTTGCCCTGCACCATGACGTGCACCACGTCCGGCTGCGACGACTCGTTGACCACGCGCTGATAGACCTGCCCTTGCGAGTCCTGCGCCTGCTCAGTGCGCACCGCTTCCATCTGCCAGAACGCAGGGTTTGGATTCGCCAGCACCAGACGCGCCAGCCCGCGACCAACGCGCGCCCGCTCGGCCAACACCACGGAACGCTGCGCGTCGCCGATGATTTCGCCAAGAATGTTTTCAGCCAAGTTGCCTGCGCCACGGCCCATCGCGCCCTTGATGCCCGCCGTGCGAAGGTCAAGCCCGCCGCCGCCGAGCCCGCTATTGGCTGTGCGTTCCTGAAGCGCCTCGGCTTCCTTTTTGCCTCGAAGCGGCACATAGGCTTGGTACTGTTGCGTCAGCGCGTCGTAGGTTTCGCGCGTGATAAGGCCAGAGTCCAGCATTCGCTTTCGCGTCTCGGCAGCGATGGCATCGATGCGCCAAGCCAGCGGCTCCATCACTGCGGCATCGGCAGATTTCAAAATGCGTTCTGCGTCGGCATTTGTCATGCCGGAGCCGCCATCCGGCATGGAAGGGTTGATCTTTGCGATTTCTCGATTGCGCTCTTTGGCGTGCCTAGCGTACAGGTAATTTTCGAGCTTGGCCGTGGTGACGCGCGCTTTTCGCATCGCATCAAACAGCGGGCCAAAAAGCCGGTCGTCAAGCGATTCCATTTCCGCATGAACGCGGCCGTGCATCAGGTTTTCGAGCTGATAGACGTTCTGGATGTCGGGGAGCTCGGCGTTGATCGCTGCCTGAACGTCTTCCTGCGCGTCGCGCAGGGCGATCATCTTGTCTTGGAAAATGACGCGCGCCTCGCGTCGAGCCTCGCGGCTGCCGCTCCACTTTGCCTTGACCGGATTCCAACCCAGCGCGCCGCCGGCCATCGGATTGCCGAGGGCGGTGTCGGCGGTCGCGCGCTTGCGCGCCGCCTCGGCCTGCGCTTGGGAGACGCTGCGACGCTGGAACATGGGATTCCCGTCCTGCTCGGCGCGTAGGGCCTCGCGCGGCGTGCCGTCGGGCTTG
>DMHI01000150.1:0-2319 GCA_003449515.1 Lysobacteraceae bacterium
CCACCCGCCACCGTCATCCGCCCGATGAGCACGCTCCCCATCGCGGTGGCCGAACGGCGGTCGATGTCGGCACCCACCGCTTCGATCGCCATGAACATCCCGCGCAGGTTGGAGGCGATGGTCAGCTCGTCGACCGGGTAGGCGATGGCACCGTTCTCCACCCAGAAGCCCGCAGCACCGCGCGAGTAGTCGCCGGTGACGGTGTTGACGCCCTGCCCCATCAGCTCGGTGACGACCAGCCCGCGCGTCATGCCCTTCAGCATCGAATCGAAGCCCTCGGCATTGGCCGCAACCTCGAGGTTGTGCACGCCGCCGGCGTTGCCGGTGCTCTCCAGCCCCAGCCGCCGCGCCGAGTAGGTGCCGAGCACATAGCGCTGCAGCACGCCGGATTCGACCAGCGGTGATTCGCGCGTGGCCACGCCGTCGGCGTCGAAATCACCGCTGCGCCAGCCGCGCGGCAGGTGCGGGCGCTCGACGATGCTGAACCAGTCGGGAAAGAGCTTCTGCCCCTGCGCATCGACGAGGAAGCTCGCCTTGCGGTACAGCGCGCCGCCGCTCACCGCACCGACCAGATGCGCGATGAGCGAGCGCGCGGCTTCCGGCACGAACAGCACCGGGAACTCGCCGGTGGGCGCGCTGCGCGGATCGAGCCTTGCGAGCGTGCGCTCGGCGGCCTTGCGGCCGACGTGCCCGGCGCTCTCAAGGTCGTCGTGGCGCAGCGCCGCGGTGTACCAGTACTGGCCCTGCATCGCGTCGCCTGCCCCGGCGATCAGCGAGGCGCTGATCGAGTGGCTGGTGCTCTTCTCGCGGCCGATGAAGCCGTGCGAGTTGGCGTAGACCGACAGGCCCTCATTCGTCGACACCGACGCGCCGTCCGAATTGCTGATCCGCGCATCGAACCCGCGACCGGCCGCTTCGGCCTCGAACGCCAGCGCCACGGCCGCGTCGGCCTCGATGGCCCACGGATGCCACTGGTCGAAATCGCGCGGGGCGCGCGCCATCCGCGCTTCGTCGGCCAGGCCGTTCGCCGCGTCGCCTTCCGTGTGCTTGGCGATCGCGCAGGCCATCTCGACCGTGCGCTTCAGGCTCTCGGGCTTGAGGTCGGCGGTGCTGGCGTTGGCCTTGCGCTGCCCGAAGTAGACGGTGACGGCGATGCCGCGGTCGCGCGTGCGCTCGACCGACTCCACCTCGCCCATGCGCACGTTCACGTTGAGCCCGCGCTCGTCGTTGGCGCTGGCTTCGGCCTGGCTGGCGCCGAGGCGGCGCGCTTCGGCGATGGCGAGTGCGGAAAGCTCGGCGAGGCGGTCGAGGGTGGCGTCGGCGGCCGAGGCGTCGGCGGTGGAAGTGTTCGAAATCGTCACTGCGTTATCCTGTGCATCGTTCCAACTGACGGCCCCGGCGCATGCGCGGACGCGACCAAGACACCGGCGAATACTTCGACGAGAGCCGCAGCGCCAAGCGCCGCGAGGCCCTCGACGTGCTGGCCATGGCCGGCAAGCTGATGGACTTGAGCCACGCCGCGCTCGGCCTGCTGCCGATGCCCGAGGAGCTGCGCGCGCTGGTGATCGATTCGCAGCGCATCCGCTCGAACATCGCCCGCAAGCGCCAGACCCAGTGGCTGGCGAAGCAGATGCGCCGCGAGGACGACGCCGTCCTCGACACCCTGCGCGCCGCGCTCGAACACACCAAGCAGGACGCGCGCCGCGAGGCCGCGGCCCTGCACCGCGTCGAACACTGGCGGCTGAAGATCGTCGACGGCGGCGACGCCGGCTTGGCCGAGTTCGTCACGCTCTACCCGATGGCCGACCGCCAGCAGCTGCGCACGCTGGCGCGCAACGCCAAGGCCGAGCGACTGGCCAACAAGCCGCCGCACGCCTTCCGCGAGATCTTCCGCGTGCTGCGTGAGCTGATGGCCGCTGCCGACGGCACCAAACTCGAGGACGCCGAAGCGAAGGCCGATGTCGATGCGCTCGATGACGCGCTCGAGGCCGAGTCGAATGCCGGCGACCACGCGCTCGACGACCTCGACGAGATCGGCGGCCTCGACGGGCTGGACGAATACCGGCACGACGACTTCGGCGGGCGCCGCGACGACTGAGCGCGGCGCTTCAGCGCGCCGCGCAGCACCCACCGCGATCACGCCCTCTCGGGGCCTCGCCCCGCGCATCAAGCCTTGGTCCCGCCCACCGTCATCGACGAAATCTTCAGCGACGGCTGGCCCACGCCCACCGGCACGCTCTGGCCGTTCTTGCCGCACACGCCGACACCGGCGTCGAGCTGCAGGTCGTTGCCGATCATCACCACGCGGTTCATCACCTC
>DMHI01000150.1:2728-3000 GCA_003449515.1 Lysobacteraceae bacterium
TAGGCCTCGCTGGCCGAGAACACGAACTTGCCGGTGGTGATGTCGACCTGGCCACCGCCGAAGTTCGGCGCGAACAGGCCGCGTTCGACCGAGGCGATCATCTCCTCCAGCGTATGCGCGCCGGCGGCCATCGTCGTGTTGGTCATGCGCGGCATCGGCAGGTGGGCGAAGCTCTCGCGACGGCCGTTGCCGGTGCGCGCCGCATTCATCAGGCGGGCGTTGAGGCTGTCCTGCAGGTAGCCCTTGAGGATGCCGTCCTCGATCAGCACGGT